>JAHAIU010000496.1 GCA_018372555.1 Clostridium sp. | reverse complement strand
ATTTGCTGTACCACAGGCTGATGCAAGTTTTAATGTATCTTCTATAGAATAGCCTCTCTCAATTCCAACTGCTATTCCTGCAACATATGAATCACCTGACCCAACTGGATTAACAGCCTTGACCTTTTCAAATGTTACTTTATAAAACTTTCCTTCATATCCTGCAATAGATCCTTCTTCTCCTAGTGATATAACTACAAACCTTATTCCTTTGTTATGAAATTCTTTAATCTCTTTTATTGAATCCTCTACTGAATTTATTCTTCTTCCGGTTAAAGCTTCAATTTCATCTCTATTAGGCTTTATAAAATAAGGTTTAGCCTCAATCCCTTCTTTTAATAAATTACCACTAGTATCTAATAAAAATTTCTTTTCCTGAGCATTAGCCATTTCTATTAATTTTCTATAAAAGTTACTTGGAACATTTTTAGGTACACTTCCTGATGCTGCAACTACTGTTGTATCTTTAAGTAAATCAATATATTTATCTAAGAATTTCATTTGTTCTTTTTCTGTAACTTCTGGACCTGGTTCAAGTATCTCTGTTTGTACTAAATCATCTGTAATAAATGCCAAACACTCTCTAGTTTCTCCACTTATTTTAATGAAATCTTTCTTTATGCCATAATCCTTAAGCTTATCTTCTATAAATTCTCCAGATTTTCCACCAAGCAAACCTGTTGCTATACAGTTTTCTCCTAATATAGTTGCCACATTAGCTACATGTAATCCCTTTCCACCAGGAGTATTTTTAACACTTCTAGCTCTCATTACTTTGCCTCTTTCTAGATCCTCTATTTCATATCTTTTATCTACTGATGCATTTAAATTTACAACTAAAATCATATTTTACCTCCATTAGTCTCTATTTTTATAAAAGCGTAGAAAGTATCCTCTCTACGCTTTTATTATTTTTATATCATTAGTATTCATCCATTTATAAAATGCACATTAAAAAATAATAATTTCCACTTTATAATTTTCTCTATGTTAACTATGAGTTTTATTGTTATTGTTTTTTATCCTATTGTGTCGTAAAATAATTATTGTTGATATTTATTTTAGATTTTATTTTTCTATATTTTCTTAGGTTTAGTATATCTATTCCTAAGATTTTTTTAATTTCAGCATACTGACATTTTTATGTTCTATTTATGCCTTTACTAATATCTATTTGCGCTACCACAAACTTCAATCTTATGTTTTACTATTTCTTTCATAGCTTTCTTACCTGGAGTCATATATTTTCTTGGATCATTTGCATCTGGATTTTCCTTAAAGAATTCCTTTACCGCATCTGAAAATGGAATCTTTAAATCTGTTGCAACATTTACTTTACAAATTCCTAATGAAATTGCCTCTTTGACTAATTCATCTGGTACATTTGATGCTCCATGAAGTACTAATGGTACACTTACCTTGCTTCTTATTTCTTTTAATCTTTCAAAA
>JAHAIU010000066.1 GCA_018372555.1 Clostridium sp. | reverse complement strand
ACAGAAAGTGGAAACTACTTAGATATGCTTCCAGGAGCCATAAACTTTTATAGAGGTGGCATGAATGTCTGCTTTAATGATGAGAGTGGAATAAGCCTAAGCAGTAATAATAACCTAAATATAGGTACTCAAGGCGGCATAAGTATGAGTGCTGGAAATGTATCTATTAGTGGAAGTAATAAACTTATTGTATCTAAAGGTAAAGGTGGTTTTATTTCACTTGAAGGTGAACTTTATAATGAAGCTACTGTTGTTTATGAAAATGGAAGTTGTAGGGAACCTTTTGCACCATTTAATGATGATATTCCGAATTTAAGTGAACTTCTTGCACTTAGGGCAGAAATGCAACTTAATAAGTTTAATCCAAATGGTAATGCTATAACATCAGCTTTGGCAGGAAATCAGGCAGTAAGTGGAGAATGTTATATAACACAAGATAGTGGTAATTCAGTACCAATTGTGAGTGATGAATTGAAGATAACAAAATATGATCCATGGAAGAAACTTGGAGCAGATGGAATGTTTGTTCAAAACCAAGCTCGTAATGGTAAATATTATTTGGGTACAGTAAAGTATAATAAAGATTTAGGAATGTCAGAATTTACACCTATTGATAAAAAAGCTTTTGAAAAAGACAATTCATGCTTTACGGCTGATTATTGGAAGTCGGTGGGGAATGGAATTGTTGGCGGTATAAATAAATATAGTACTGAAGCTAGAAACTCGTTAGATTATATAGGTGAAAATTGGTTAGGGTTAGACTATGATAGGTCTTGTGTAGATAATCCAAATGTTACAATGAGGGATAATATTAATAAAGCGAACGAACTTGATGCAAAAAACTATAATGAGTTAAGAGAAAATTCATCATATAAAAGAACATTTGATGATACAAGTAAGAATACTAAATTTACTTTAAATGCAATTGACACAGCACTAGCTGTTCATGGAGTGCAGCAAATCTCATCTGCATGTGTAGACTATGCAAGACTAAATAAGCCATACATTAATGCTAAAGCTGGGATTGTAAAGGATAATACTGCATTATTAAGAAAGGCGATTAATAATGTTAATAAAAAGCCGAGGGGTACAGTTCTTGGAGTTAATGGCGGAAATGCTTCAAACTATATTTCAGATGTAAATAAAGAATTAAAGAATTTAAAAAATATAGAATCAACAGGAACAAAGGTAGTAAGTGAAGCTAAAATTGATAATGTTGATAAGATTGATGATATAATTAAGGGTGGCAATAAAACTAGTGATATAAAAAGTAATACTAAAATTACAGTTAATTCTGATAGGATTAAACATTCTTCATTAGGTGAGTTTAACAATAATAATAGATTAGTTAATGGAGGGCATGGGCAAGAAAACATTGATTATTTGGAGCAAAATGGTATTGAGTATAATATTGTTAAAGAGTATCCTAATGGGGTAAGAGTTGGGAATATTCCTGACCATAAAAATAAATTCAAAAAGACTGGAACAGGACAAGCATGGTTTCCTAAAAATTGGACAGCTCAAGATATTTCAAATGCAGGTGAATATGTTGCGAATTTGCCAGAAAATCTCAATGTACCATATGGACAATGGATGTTCGGAGAGTATAATGGTGTTAGAGTAGGGGTTATTAAAAATGAAAAGTTTAAGGGTATAGGAACAATAATGCCAGATAATTCAAGGCAACCTTAGGAGGTTAGTTATGATAAATAAAGTTAGAATTAAAGAATTAATAAAAGAAAGAGAGATGTTGCACCCTGACGATCCAAGAACGGAAGATTATTGGAATATGCTAACAAAAGAATTAATTACTAGTGAAGATGATACGATTGAATTTATAAATAATTGTGATGAACACGATATTTATTGGTTAAGTGAAATATTTGAAGATATTTCTGAGGTTTTTCAAAGTGAAAAGTTTATAGAAGCTTTAAAAAGCGTACAAACGAAATATCCAAATCTAGATTTAGAAAGCGATATAATGTTTGCAGAAAAGGCTTTAGATTAATGTTTAAGTAATATGCATAGAGTATTTATGAAGAGCTTAGACATTATGAAAAACATTTCACTGAAACTGTGATTTTGAATACAAAATATTAGAAAGTATAAGTTTGTACCATTTTTTCGAAGTACTTTTTGAAAAGAGTAACATTTGTTTAAGAAGTATTATTCAAGTTTCATTTTTATAATCTTTTCTTTATCTTCTTGAAGTTTAGTCTTATAAGATTTTGGAGCAGAACTCTTGCAATAATATATGAAAGGGCATTCAGCTTTATGGAGTAAGTATGATACTTTATTATGAAACTTTTCATAGTCATGATTTTTAACACAACATTTTTTCCCGAACTAATATAAAGTACCAACTAAATTCCATGTAAAATTCATGTCAAGACCAGTTATGAGTAGTAAATCATAGCTGGTTTTGTAATATAATTAATACAAAAAGATGTGATGTCAAGGGTGGCAGTAAAACCATAAATAAACTTGATGAAATTGAAGTGAAATTTAATTATAATAGTAAATATAGTGAAGATGAATTTGCAAGGCAGTTGGCGGACCAAGAAAAGGGAATGAATAATCTTACAGTAGATCAATACTTGAAAAATCGCCAAAGATATATAAACCAAGGGCGTTCGTTAGAAGGAAATGCAACACAAGTAGCAGCCAGAAAAGAAGCTTTAGCAAATAAGATAAATGAATTACGTAATAATGGAATGTCATATAGCGAAGCAAAAAATGAAGCTAATAAGTGGATGAAAAAACAAGCAGCATTACACAATCCAGATCAAATTGCAGGTGGAGAACCAGCTAATGTTAGTACATTGGGGGATAAAGGAGTTAATTCATCTATTGGAGTACAGTGGAAATATAGAATTGATGAAGTTGATAGTAAAATTCAAGATATGGCTAAGAATATGAGTGATGCAGAAAAAAAATCTACAAAACTGAATGTTAACTTAACATACTAAGAAAATGAGGTGCCTAAGAATGTATAAAATATTGAATGATTTTAAGATAAACGAAATTACAAATGATATTACATTAGAAGAGTATTCAAACAAACTGCCAGATGAAATTCTAAATGTATGGAGGCAATATGGGTTTGGTGATTTTATGAATGGATACTTAAGAATAGTTAATCCCAATATATATCAAGAACTTATTAGTGATACGTATTTTAGAGGAAAAGAGTCTATACCAATTATTATTACAGCATTTGGGGATGTTATAACATGGGAAAAGAATGAATATTTGGGGATTATCAAATATCGTAAGGGGGAATTTGATATTTTAGAAAAAGGATGCAAATTTTTTTGGGATGATTTAACAGATTCTGAGTATGTTAATGACTATCTGGATAACAAACAATATGAACACGCATTAGATAAATATGGAAAATTGGAGTTTGATGAGTCATATGGGTATGTACCATTACTAGGTTTAGGAGGAAGTGAAAGGGTAGAAAACATAAAGAAAGTTAAAACACTAGAACATATAGAGTTAATAGCACAGATGGTTGGAAAAATTGGAATGTAAAATATAAATAGGTTATTTAAGAATAGCAACTAAGTATTCATACTAAGTTATTTGTATGGATACTTAGTTGATTTTTAATGCCATATTATTGATTTGTTTAATCAAAGAAGTAAATATAAGTATAAAGAATTGATGTCAAGGGTGGTAATAAAACTGTTAGAGATTTAATGAATGAAAGCACATCAGCATCTAAATGGGGTACGTTAAAAGATGGAACTAACCAAGGAGTAAAGCATTTTGCAGATTACTGGGAACAGTATCCTGATCGTATACCATCATTAGCTGATAGATTAGGAGTTGATTCCTCTAAATTTGAGAATTCAGTTGAAGGATTTGAAAATTTTACTGAACAAGCAATGAGGGTGAAAAAAGAATGTACAGCATCAAGACTTGGGGTTAATGGAAAAGATATGTATTATATAGATGGAGCTAAAAAAACTAAGAAAGGAATTGCTGTAATATTTAAAGATGGAAAAATACAATCAATGATGCCAAGTGATCCAAAATCATTTAGCAAATTACAGTAGGTTAAGGATGTATATTATGAAAAGTTTTAAAATTAAAGAATTATATGGGGATGGATATGAAAGATGGAGTAAAGTTGAAGGAAGTGTTTCTAAAGAACTGATATGTGTACATTTTATAGAATATGATGAGTATTTAGAAAATAGTAGTGATTCTAAAAAAAGAAGAAAAGATGATATTATAAATGGTAAGTTAAAAATAGAATTAGTAACACAGTATAAATTTGAAAATAGTGATAAATATGGTTTTGTTCAACCTATCAATAAATCATCACACATTATTGCTATTGGAATAGTTAAAGAAATAGAAGATAGTGACAGCATAATGTGCAGTATACAGGGATTGGGAGATGATATTATAATTGAATTTGAAGATGATGTAGAAATAGAGATTGGGGCAAAAATTGAGATTAAAGGTTCTCTTGAACTTGAATTGGATTCTTGTGATTTTGAAAAAGCAAATTTATAAGTAATTGTATCAAAATAAAACAAAGCCAGTATTCATATATATCAAATACAAGTGAATACTGGCTTAATTTATAATAAGTTTTGAGAAAAATCATTCCACTGAAATTGCGATTCTGAGTAATGTACATTAGAAATCATAAGTTCAGTATCATTTTCAAGATGTACTTTTTGGAAATAGTAACCTTTATTAAAAAAGTATTGACCAAGCTTCATTTTCATAATATTTGCTTTATCTTCTTGAGATTTGCTTTTATCAGATTTAGGAGCAGAGCTCCTACAATAATATATGAAAGGGTATTCAGCTTTATATAACAAATCAGCCACTTTTTTATGAAATTTTTTATAGTTATAATCTTTAATACCACATTCTTTTTTAGACCCAATATAAGGAACATCGAGTAATATTAGTTTTTTAACAGTATCATTTTCTAGATATGTAAGACAGTCTTTTTGTGTTATTGTAGCATTTTGAAGTTTTATAGAAGCTGGAAGAAATCTTAAAGTACGATTAATAATATCATTTTTTTGCTCTACATATTGCTTATCAATACATTGAACTATAAGCATTTCAAATGCAATTTGTACATTGCAGTCAACTTTTTTGTAGTTTTTACGCTTTTCTTTATAAGCCTTAAGATTAGCTTTATACTTTGAAAGTATAGGATTTTTGGTATCTGGTTGATTAATGAATGTAAGGTCAGTATCAAGTATTAATTTTATGAGCTTTAATGGTTATTTTTTTAATACATTTAGAAAGTTGGTTCTTAAAGGGTTCATATCATTAAGGGTTACACCTTTCCAATTATAGGTGTCTAATCCGAAAAATAATGAACCAGTGGAACAACATCCATCAATTAATGTCATTTCTGAAGTATTAAGTTTCATTTTAATGATGATAATGGAGTTGAAATACGAAATTCTGATGATATAAAAGTAAATAGTGATGGAAGAATAAAAATAAAAGGAAAGAAAGTAAGAATAAAAGTTGAAAGTAAGCTGCTCGTTAAGAAAAAAAGTTCAAGCTCTATTTTACTTGAAGGTGACTGTTATACAGAAGCAGAAGGAGTAGTCTATGAAAATGGACGAGCTAGAGAATCATATATCTTTAACCACAATGTAGTAGGAATGGGTGGTGAAGACTAATGAATATGAATTCATTAAAAAAGGCTGCATCCGGAGCAATTGGAAAAGCAAAAAGCGCTATAAAAAGTACTGTAAATAAAGGAAAAGCAATAGTAAAGAAAGCAGAAAAGAAGCTTACATCAGCAATAAATGGAGCAAAAGCAAATGTAAAAAAATGTGTACAAACAGTTAAAACAAATGTAAATAAAATAGAAAATAAAGCAAAGCAAATAGGAAAAACAGCCCAAAAGAATCTAATCTCGGCAGTTAATGGAGCTAAATCAAGTAAGAAAACGGTAATACAAAATCAAACAAAGCCGATAAATAAGAATATACAAAATCAAACAAAACCAACAAATAAGAATATAGGAAATTTGCAAAAAAGTCTTATAGCAGCCACAGGAACAACAGTGTATAATAATGCAGTAATACCAACAGGGAAAAAGCAGACAAATGGAGCAATTAATGTTGCCAATTTACCAGTATATAATAGAGCTGGCAATTATATTGAAGGTCAGAAGGTAAAAGTAAAAGGATTAGATGGAAAATGGTATGTTGGCACAGCGAAGGCTGAGGGATATATTGGAACTGGAGGAGCGAGACAGTCTAAGTTTGTGCCAGATAATTCAGGAGTGTATTCTAAAGGTAATTCTATTGAAAATTGCAGATCTTATAAGTATGGACAACAGTGGAAAGATTTCGCAAAAGGCACTTGGGATAGTATGAGCGCAAGAAGTGAAAAGATGCTAAATTCGCCAAATGACTTCATGAATTACTTAACTATGGGTGTATGGAATAACAATGCAGAAAATGGAAGGAAAATGTTAAAGACTAAAAATGCATATGACATTACTAATTGGGCTACAATGGGTGGTGCAGATATGGTGAATGGAGCAATTAATCCAGAAAAGCCATTATCACCAGAACACTGGATGAATAGTCTTGGAGTAGTATCAACAGTCCTTGGAGTTAAAGGAATTCAGAATAAATATACACATAATGATATAATAGATATTAAGAAACCATATAAAAAAGCAGTTAGTTATGATAAAATTAAGGGCGACTCTGGAGCTAAGGGGATGGCTAAAGCTGACAATATTCCAGGAAGAGGGTATCACAAAGAAGTTTATGCAAATAAGCCTGTAAAGGTTACTGATGCAGTTGATAAATGGGATGAATTTTTAGGTCCAGGAGAATATACTGATATTCATCCAAGAACAGGGCTAAAAGACCCAGATAGAATATTCTCTGCTGATGGGAAAAGAAGTATAAGATTCGGTTCACATGAAATGAATTCAAAACCAAGTAAGTTCCATTATCATGAAGAAATATGGACTTATGACCAAGTAAATAATGTTATGAATGTTGACAATACAGTTGTTAGAGTACCATATAAAAATTAGGAGTGATAAACAATGAATGTTAAAATAGCAGATATATTAGATAAGCGTAGGGTAGTAGTTCAATTAGAAGGTAATGAATTCATTGCTGAGTGGGATGGAGATAAACCAGAAATAAATGAAAGCTATGCTGTAGAAATGGATATAGATGATGAACTTATATGGAAAACTAATATATGCTTTTCAAGTGAAAATGATAATGCAATAATCCAGAAAGATAAGGAAATTAAAATAGTAGCCAAATTGGATTATAATAGCGAAGCTAACTTAGCTACATTAAAAGTTTATGATAGTATTGTATTAATTGATATAGAAGGAATTGAGCAAGAGATATCAAATGAATGGGTAGAAATAAATTGTGATTCAATTAGGTTAAGTAATATAAATTTATAGGATTAAGTAAATGCATAATAAGGAAGTAATTAACTGCATAAAAAATAAAAGTAGCAAAATGTAGTTGAATCAATAACAGTAAGAAAAATAAATACTGCATAACTTAAATAATGCAATGAAATAAGATGATGAGTCAATTGAAATAGATTGGCTCATCATCTTATTTCATTCAGATACCTTGATAGTAGGTGATGTAGAAAATAATACAGAAATATTACTAATGGTTTCAAAAGCCAAGATAACAAGGCTTATACTAACGCCGTAAGCTGATAAGCTAGGAAATCCTAGGGGCAATAATTCCACTTAAAAGTTAAAGGAACTGTGAACATAATATATGTAGTAGAAAAGCACTAAAAAATAAAAAGAATTGACAGAATAAAACATATAAATAGGATAGCTGAGTAGAATAACTAGAGACTTGGAACTCGGGACTAGGAAATTGTAACGGGGGGGAGGGGGGAATAAGGACTTAAAAGAATTGAAATAGATAAATAAAAATAAATAGAATAAAAGAAATTGAAGAAATTATAAATAATAACTAATCAGAATAAATAATAACTAGATAATTAACATATAAAAGATAATCAATCAATAATGTTAATAAATATAACTGATTAAGAAGAAGTAATAAATGTATCCGTTAAAAAAATCTAATCAGTTAGGAAATAGAGTAATAATCAATGTAGAAAATCTAATTAGAGAACCAATCAATGAATAGTAAAATCATTCAATAAAATAAATAATTGAAAATTACAATACATCAATCAAGATAAATACATCAAAAACCAACGATAAGGCATCAGAAAACAGAGATTTAGGAAAATGTGAATAACAGTAGCATTCAGATTGAAAAGCTGTAAATAAAGGCTAAATTAACTGAATTTAAAATAAATGATAAATATATATTATAAATCTGATAAAAGAGTTAATGTTTCTAATAAAGGAAGCATTAACTCTTTTTCTATTTCAAGAAGGAGGGATTGAGTATAGATAAATCAGATTTTAATGGAATATATGAAGAACTAATTGAATTACTAGGGTTAGAGGTAACTATAAAAATACATAAATACTTCAAAGGTCAACAAGTAAATTTTCCCATGAGGTTACATTCTAAAGCCTATGTAATGAAAGAACTTCAAGATAAATCCGTAAGCGATAGCAAAGAGATTGCTAAGAAATTAGGATATATAGATAACTGGATAAGAAAAATGTTAAAGAAGATTGAAGGGAGTAATAACAATGAATGAAATAGTGGAGAGTTTCAAGATAAGTCTAATTGAAGATGGTAAGAGTTCTAAAACAATAGAAAGCTATATGGGAGACGTTAAAGCATTCATAGAATTTTTACGTAGTAAAGAAGTCAAATTCAATGCAAATGAATTACCGTTCGGTAGAAAAAATACCATTAGGGAGAAAAAATAGAAAATATATATGGAAAATTATAAAATAAATATATATAGGTAATTTTAATAATGGATAAGGAGGGTTATTTATGAATAAAAATATTGACGAAAAAATATTGGATTTTCTAAATGAGGCTGAAAAGAAAAAACAAAAAAAAGATATCACATCAGGACCTATAAAAATAAGCAATAGATATTATGAGTTTGAACAAATGAAATTTTATGAAGAAAGGGTTCTATTATATATTCCTAAGGATTTTAAGGACATGCCTTTAGAAGCAAGAAAGCTTAAATATCCATCTGAAGGTAGGCCTGAGATAATTAAATGCAATGAAGACGGAAGCATTACATTTACTTTAAATATTATTGATAGTCCTTTAACAGAGGATAAAGTGTGTGAGCTTAAAGATGGAATGATTATGATAATAAAAAAAACAAATCCAGCTAATGTTTTTTATGAAGATGGAATACTTGAAGCAAATGAAAAAAACATTGGATATTTTGAATTTAAAAGTTCAGCTATAGATGATTTCTTATATAATTTTATGTTCTTTCTAGAATTTGAAGAAAAAACAATCATGGGGACTTTTAGCTGTCGTTATGGAGAGTATAAAGAGTGGAGAGATGTTATTTTTGAAGTATTAAAGAGAGTAAGAGTAATTAGAGAAGAGTAATTTTATTATAAAAGATATGGTAAAAAAGTTTAAGGGGATGATAAACAATGGCTTATGATTATGTTTATACATATGGAGACATTATAATATCAAATTATGAATTTGTGAAAATAACAGATTTAAGAATAGAACGCAAGATAAATGAACATGCAGAACTTTATGTTAAAGGAATAATTGATTCAGTAAAAGGCGATAAATATGTTGAAGGAGCAAATGATAAGAGTTTTATAAAAGTTTCTCTAAAAGATGATAAAAATAATGTTAAAGATTTATTTCAAGGAATTATTATCAATATAAGTATTAATTCAAGTAATGACATAAAAACATTAGAAATACAAGGATTAAGTCAAACGTTTTTAATGGATATTAATAAGAAAAATCGTACATTCCAAAATGAAGGCAGCACATATAGAAATATCATAAATACTGTAAACTCAAGCTACAAAAATATCAGTATTGTAGATAATATAACAGAAACATCAAAGATTGATACTTTTGTTGTTCAATATAAAGAAACTGATTGGGAATTTATTAAAAGATTAGCATCGTATTTTAATTCATGGGTAGTTCCTGAATGTCAATTAGAAGATATAAAGTATTCAATAGGAAAGACAGGAATGCTTAAGGCATATTCATTAGAAGAATTCAATTACTCAATAAAAAAAGGAATTCAGGAATACAAAATAAAAGAGGGAAATGGCGTAAGTGGGTTAGATGATATAAATTTAATAACTTATGAAGTAATTACTAATAAAATGTTAGATTTATGTGATTCTGTTACTTTTAAGGGAAGAAATCTTTATGTATATGAAACTGAAATCGAAATGAATGATAGCATTTTTTCCAATAAATATAGTCTAAGAGATGAAAAGGGAATGAAGATAAGGCGAATTTACAATAATCAAATTGTGGGACTTTCTCTTAGCGGAACAATATTAGACACAAAGAATGATGTTGTAAAGGTTAATTTAGAAGTAGATGGAAAACAAGATTCAAGTACTGCAAGATGGTTCCCATACTCAACAGTATATTCATCAGAGGATGGAACAGGATGGTACTGTATGCCAGAAAAAGGTGATGCAATAAGATTATATTTCCCAGACAATGTAGAAAAAAGTGCCTATGCTATAAGTTCTGTTAATTTAAAAAGCAGGGATACTGAAAAGAGAAGTGATCCATCTGTAAAAAGCATTGGAACTAAGTATGGGAAGCAACTTATTATGGAGCCTGGTTCAGTTAATATAATTGGTGGAAGTGGCATGATGGTTAAGATGACTGATGATGGAGGAATAGAAATAATAAGTGATAAGAAAATAATATTAGATGCTCAAGATGATATAGAAATAAACGGAAAAGCAAAGGTATTAATAAAAGGTGAATCAGGCGTTGATTTAACTCAAAACTCAGCAAACCTAAGTATAAAAGATGATGTAACAATGAGTGGTGGAAAGGTTAAGATTGAATAATTATGATTAAGTATCCTAATAAAGAAGAAGTATTACAAGAATTCAAAAAGAAGTATGTTGATGATATCTGGGTTAATGAGTTTATTAAAAATGATGAATTTTATAGAGATAATAAAGAGGAAATTGATTTTAAATTAAGACAGAAGTTTGATTTTATATGTAAGAAGTGCATAGACATGCAGAAAAAGAATTTAAAAGGTGAAGTTAATTATATCTATTTTTCATTATTAAGAACAAGTATCCTTGAAGGAAGAGGAGAGTTTAGAATTGATTTTTATGATGAAAACTGGTTTTTAGATAAGGAAGAATCTTCAGTAAATATTGAGCTGGATTTTTTGTACAGTACTTTATTTGAACTTGAATCACTATTAAAGAATAAAAAAATGGAGTACGGCAGAACTATAACAGAAATGGATATAGAATATATTATTTTGGATGAAGCTGATAAATATCATATTTTATGTGCTGAGTTTTTAAAAGATATGGTTAAAGAACAGTTTATAAATTTACCTTCATATAAGGAAATGAAAAAAAGCAGTAACTTGAAAATACTTGTTGGCGAATTTATGGATGAGACAGAAATAATATATGAAGAAAATAGAAAAGAAATTGAAGATAATTAACCTTAGATAGGAGAAATTTATGGATTATTTTTTATTAAAACAAGATGAAAGATATACTAACACTCCAAGGCTTAGAGATATATTTTATAAGGTCAATGTAAAGAATATAAATAGAGAAAATTCTCATAAAATTGATGATGTTGTCATATTTCAAGTAGATGCAGAAGAAAGATGTGAATATATAGATATATTGGACAAGCAGATATTTTTAATTTCAGAAAAGCTCATAAATGTAATTTTTAAATATGACCCAGAAATGATTATAAAAACTCTTCCACTTATAGATGCTAAGAGAAACAGACAGGAAAATTATTATCTTCCGATATTGGAGGATATTGAAGCTCTTAATGAAAAATCAGAATTAGGAGCTAATAAAACTATATACAAAAAGATAGTTCTGGATAAAGAAAAAATTCAAGAAAAAAAGATATTTAGGATAAAGGAAATCAGCAAAAATTTAGTCGTAGTTAGATTAGATGTTGCTGAAAGTATACTTAGAAGAAAGCCAAAGGGAATATGTTTAGAAAGATTAGAAGTTCGATAAATGAGGTGATTTTGATGTCTGATGAAAAATATTATATTGTGCGTGGAGCTAAGATGGTATGCAATAAAGGAAGTAACGAAAGACATATAAACCTTCCTAATAGCCATGGGTCATATGCAACTGAAAAACCTATGATGAATAAGAAGGATAATGTAGTAGACAAAAACATAAAGTATTTTGGTGTATGTTCAGGTGATTGCCCAGCAGGAGATGGAGATGTTGCCGTAATAGATATGAATGGTAATAATGCTATAGGCAAAAAATGTCAAGTAGAAATATTAAAAGAGTGGATGAAAGCAAAAGAAGAGACATTAGTTAGAGGTGAAGCAGCACTAACAACAGATTCATATTTAGTATGTAAATATGGTGGAAAAATAACTTTTGTTACTACAGGACAGGAAGAGTAAGATAGTAAATTATTTACTAGAATCGTAAGTGAATAAATAATAAATGAAGATTATAAAGGAGGAGCAACTTTAATGGGTGAAGTTCATGCATTAAGGATCAAAAGTCCTTACAAATTATTGCATGTAGAAGATATTAAAATTATAAATAGACCTAATGAACATGGAAGATTATATTTAAAGTGTTTAATAGATGAAAGTATTAATTTTAAGTATTCTATAGAAGCTTCAACTAAAGATGAGATAACAGTTTATGAAGAAAAAGAAAGCAAAAGTAATGATAAAGAAGTAGATATTAATAAAGTAAATGAAAGTAAAAGTGCAGTATTATTTAATGGATTAACAAAGGCCATAAAAACAACTAATGAGAATGGAAACTATTATGTAGAAATAGAGGGAATATCAAAAACCTCAGAGCTTGATATAAAAGAAAAAAGTAGATCATTTCAAAATATTAATATGACATATGATGAACTTATATCATCTGTTTTAAAGAATTATAGTGAAAAAGGATTTATTCAAAGTGTTGGATGTAGTCAAAAGATAAACAAGCCTATTTTTCAATATAAAGAAACAGACTGGAATTTTTTAAAGAGAATATGTAGTGAGTTAAATTCGGAAATATATTGTGATATAATTAGCATAAATAATCTGTTTTATTTTGGAAGAAGCAAAGGAAAAACTTATGAAATAAAAGATAATATACAATATAAAGCCTGTAAGGATTTAAAAGCATTTTATAAGTCAGGTGGATATGATGAAGGCTATCATGATACAGATTATTTCTATTATGAAATAGATACGAGAGAAAGATATAATCTTGGAGATAATATTTATTTCAAGCAGAAGGATGTATATGTAACAGAATATGTAGCTTGTAAATATCAAGATGAAATAATATATAAGTACAAGCTTTGCAGAAAAAATGGAGTATGGCAGACTAAAATATATAATTCGCTAATATCTGGAGCTTCTATTGAGGGAAAAGTATTAGCTACTCAAGGAGAAGAAGTGAAGCTTAAACTTGATATTGACAAAGATCAAGGTGAAAGTGAAGCAGCATGGTTTAAGTATGCACCACCAACAGGAAATACTATGTATAGTATGCCTATAGTTGGAACAAGTGCAAAGTTATATTTTTCAG
>JAHAIU010000495.1 GCA_018372555.1 Clostridium sp. | reverse complement strand
TAATATCTTCTTCTATCTCTTCTAATCTTATATCAAAATAATTTATATCCGCTTTTAATTCATTATATTTTCTTATTTTATATACTGTATTATTCATTGCTACACCCATCCTCTATGTTATAATATTAGATGAGTGGTGCATTAGAGAACTATAAACGCCAATTTATATACTTTCTCTAATGCTGTTTTTATTTTGATCAATTAATCATCTCTAACACTTCTTGTATTTCTCCTATCTGTGCATAAAATTGTCTTAGCTGCTCTTTCCTATATATATCAAGGTCATTTTCATTTTTAAATATTTCTTCTCCTACCTTTACAACTCCATCTATAATTTCATATTCTCCTAGCTCACCTTGTATTATTCCTTGTTTTATCTTTAGCTTGGGCTTCTTAAATACTTCCTCTTCGCTTACATCTATAGGCTTAGTATCATGTGGTACTTTTATTTCTTGCTTTTCTTTTGGTTTAGGTTCATAAATTTTCTTTTCTTCCTTAGGTACGCAATTATTACTTCCTGTAAATTGTTTCTTCCATCTATAATAAAATGTAGTTGCTGAACTTTCTGCTATATTAAATTTCTTATATGCCTTTTTGATTAATTTTTCCTTTTCTAGTCCATCATTTTCGTTAAAGTACCTATAAATTTGTTCTTGTTTAGTCATTTCTTAATTCCTCCTTTGTAATCTTACTTTTCACCAATTTATCTTTGTTGATTGATCTGTAAATCCTAAAATTCTAAGAATCAACAGCATAGTTATATATAAATTAAATCCTGGCATTAATGAACAAAAAATATGTAAACAACATCTAAGGAATATATCAAAGAAATCATCTTCTTTAATCTTGTTTTCTTCATTATCTAACTCATAAGCAACTTGTCTAATAGCTTCAGCAATAGACAAAATAATACTCATTGCCGTTATAATAAGATATATTGTTAATAGTGTAATTATAACTTCCATGTTTTACCCCTCTTTTGCAATCTCACAAGCTACTGTCCAATAGGCTTGGAGTAAATCTTCGCCTAGATTGTAATATCTTTTTACTAATTCACCGCTATCATAATTTTTTACCAAATCAATATTGTAACTCCATCCACATTCACACCATACGGTTTCTATCTTACATTCTGTTTTATCCTCAATAAACTTCCTTAGCTGACCTTCTGTAAATAGTGGAATTGTTTTTTCTTTCTCTACATTTCTTTCATCAATAGTTGATATCATATTATCATCTGCATAACCAAAGTATTCAACCATAGTTGGATAACAATGTTTTTCTTTTATTGTTATTAAATCTCCAATACTAGGCTTCCACCACTCAATAAATGTTTCTTGTACTTCCTTAGGTTGCTTTAAAAATTCTTTTGCGCTTATATATTCCATTAGATTAATCCTCCACAATTCCTACTTCTTTTAATAATTCCACAAACTTATCTTCATAAAACAATG
>JAHAIU010000494.1 GCA_018372555.1 Clostridium sp. | reverse complement strand
TTCCAACTGGATCTTTTCCACTAGCTATTCTTTCTTCTTTGCTTTCAATACCATGATCTGCTGCATTTCTAAGTAAATGAATTAACGGTTCCCCTATTTCATCTATTACTGTGCTATCTAGTTCAGTCTCAGCACCTTCAATTACAAAATTAATTTCTTTATTTAAGTCTACAGATAAGTCCCTAATCATTCTTGGAAATCTATTAAAGACTACATCTAATGGTAACATCCTTATTTTCATAACCAAGTCTTGAAGATCAGAAGTAGTTCTTTCAACTTGTTCTAATGTTTCAGCTAGCTCTTGTGATTTATCATTTATAACAATTTGTTCAAGTCTAGTTCTATAAATAACTAATTCTGAAACCATATTCATAAGCTTGTCTATTCTTTGAAGATCAACTCTTACTGATTGATGAGCTCTTTTATTATTATTTAATTCTTTTTTCTTTTCATGAGTTTCAACCTTTTTAGGCTTAGTTTCTGTATTATTTACTATTTCCTTATTATAAGGAATAACTTCTACCACAGCTTCTGCTACAGCTTCTTCAGCATGATTATTTACTTCAACATAAGCTACATTTACTTTATCAACTTCAGAAATATTGATTGTTAATTCTTGAATTTCTTCCTTTGACTTTTTAGTTAATAATAAGAAATCTAACTCATTTTCAAACTGCTCATTTTCTATATCTTCAGTTGATGGTAATGACTTTATTATTTCACCTTGTGCCTCTAATTCTTGAACTATAAGGAAAGCTCTTGCTGATTTTAATAAAGTATCTTCTCTTAAAATTATTTCTACATTAATACAGTTATATCCATTTTCAATAGCTTGCTTAATTACAGAATTATCATATTCATTTAATAATAAATTAATTTTATTTTGCTCACTATTTAAATTAACGTAATTTTCGACATTTTCTTTAGGCTTTATTTCTTCTTTAATAAAAGTTTCAGTTAAATTTGAAATTTTTTCAAGATTCTCAATTATTACTTTATACTCTACCTCTTCACCATTACCTAGCTCAACATTACTAACCATCTTCTCTAATGTATCTAAACAATCAAAAAGTACAGTTACAACCTCACTAGTAACCTTTAAACTACCATCCCTAAATTCAGATAATACATCTTCCATTTTATGTGTTAACTCTGAAATATTATTGAATCCCATAGTAGCTGACATACCTTTAATAGAATGAGCAACCCTAAAAATTTGATTTAACTTTTCTATGTTATCTGGTTCCTGTTCTAGATCTAGCAAAGCCTCATTCAATGTTTGTAAGTTATCCATTGATTCTTCTAAGAACATTCCCATATATTGAGATGTATCCATTTTTTCACCCCTTTATATCTTTTTATAAATAAAAGTAGATACCTTTTCTAATCCAAATTCCTTGTAGTTATAAATACTTTCAGTTGCTCCAACAAAAAGCATTCCACCTTTTTTTAATGACTGA
>JAHAIU010000493.1 GCA_018372555.1 Clostridium sp. | reverse complement strand
AAAAGCATTCTATTCAATGGATGGAGTTTCAGGACATGCAGGATTATTTGCAAATGCATCTGACTTAGCTAAGTTAGCTCAAGTTATGCTTAATGATGGTGGATATGGAAATAATAAATTCTTTAATAAGAATACTATTGAAGAATTTACTAAGAGAAAATCATCTAGCCCTACTTGGGGATTAGGCTGGTGGAGACAAGGCGATAACGGTAGAGTATGGTACTTTGGAACACAAGCTTCAAGTAACACATATGGACACCAAGGATGGACAGGAACATTAACAGTTATAGATCCTGAAAGTAATTTAGTAGTTGTTTTATTAACTAATAAAATTAATTCACCAGTTATTGATAATACTAAGAATGCTAATACATTCTTCGGAAACAAATTTACTACTGCAACCCTTGGTACAATACCAACACTTGTTTATGAATCTATAGAGCATGGTAATAAAGAAGCAATAGATGCTAATTTAAAAACTATGGTAACAGAAAAATTAAAACTATATAATCCTTCAAATTATCAAGGAGAAGCTGTTTTAAAAGCTGCATATTCTGTAGTTGATACAATGGTTACAAGAGCAGAAGAACGTAAGGTTAAATCTACTATTGATTATGCTTATGAGGCAATAGAAGAAATAAGTAAAGTAGATACAGATAAAACTATCATTAATGAATTAAAGGCTAGGGTAGATAGCATAAAAGCTATTGATGAAGCAGAAAGAGATTTATCTAATATTTCTACAGAAAAGTTATCTGAGGTTCCAGATGCTGATTGGCAAGCAGATATATCTTTCCCTGATTGTCTGAACCGTGTAGATGATACATTAATAGTAAATAATATGTATACATTCAATGGATACGAAAATCAAGGAAAACTATATATTAAAGCTGAACCTGGGGTTACATCAGCAAGAATATTTATAAATGGATTTGAAATGGATACAAGTGAAATTTGTAATAATTCTGGAAGTACTTTTGTTGTTGACTACTCTAAGGTAGCAAATAATGGAAGAAATACTATTCAAGTTACAAATATAGAGCCAAATAATACTGCTATTAAGGGCGGAATATCTGTAAAAATACCATATCCAGAAGTAATTGAAGGTAGTGCTGATTCAGTTGGAATGAATCAAAATACTTTAGATTTAATTGATACTTTAATTAATAATGATGTTAAGTATGGATTTACAAGTGCTCAATTAGCTGTTATTAAAGACGGGGTTATGGTTAAGAACAGTGCATATGGAAAGACTAATTCTTATAATCAAGATGGTACTCCAAAGACTGATTCATCAGATGTTACAACAGAAACACTATATGATATTGCTTCAAATACAAAAATGTACTCAACTAACTATGCAATACAAAAGTTAGTTAGTGATGGAACTATTAGTATTTCCGATAAGATAACTAAGTTCTTCCCAGAGTTTGTAGATGGAGAAAATGATCCAATAAAGGGAAA
>JAHAIU010000492.1 GCA_018372555.1 Clostridium sp. | reverse complement strand
TTAGTAAACTTATCTTTATTAGCATTATAGAAGTTTAACGCATCTTCTTCAGTTACAGTTACTTCTAATAATAATTTATTTAAAGTAAGTTGAGTTAAGATATCTTTTTCTGCTTGCCTTACATTTTCACTATATTCTTCAGTTTCATCAATCTTTAATTCTTTTCCTAAAATATTTATTAGTTCAAATGATACTAATTGCTCTAATAATTGCTTTTTTGCTTCCTCTGTTGCAAAGTACGCTCTTCTATCTTCAGGATATCTTGAAATTACATTTTGTAAGTCTGATTCCTTAATTTCTTTTCCTGCTACCGTAGCTAAAATTTTATCTTCCATCAATAATTCTCCTTTAAATTTAAATTTACTATCCAATTCATTATAACAAAGTTTTCTCTAAAATATACTATCTTTGAGTAATTAATATAAAAATATCTAAATTGTGTTATTTATTGATAATAATTATTATTAGTATTATAATTAAGTTAATATATAAGTTGTAATAAGTTTATACACCTTATTAATTTGTATTTCATGTGTAAAATATTCAGGCCATGAAATTAAACACTCAACTTATGTAAAAATTAAAAGATATATATGCTTTCAAGTGATATCGTCTGCTTCATAATTATTTCCACTTAAAGTTATATAAGCACATAAGATATAGATTATTTATTGAAACATATATAGAGGAGGTTTTTATATGGAAATAGGAAGTTTAGCTCCAGATTTTTCTTTAGCTGGATCTGATGGAAAAACTCATAAACTAAGTGACTATAAAGGTAAAAAGGTAATTTTATATTTCTACCCTAAAGATAACACTCCTGGTTGTACAACTGAAGCTTGTGACTTTAGAGATAATATAACTACAATTAATGACTTAAATGCAGTTGTTCTTGGAATTAGTAAGGACAATTTAAATTCACATAATAAATTTATAGAAAAGTTTAATCTTCCATTTGTTTTACTAAGTGATGAAGATAAGGTTGTATGTGAATTATATGATGTCATCAAAGAAAAGAATATGTATGGTAGAAAGACTCTTGGAATAGAAAGAAGTACTTTTATTATTGATGATAATGGTAAATTGATGAAGGAGTTTAGAAAAGTTAAAGTTAAAGGGCATATAGAAGAAGTTCTTGAAGCTCTTAAGTAAAATTATTATTTAAGTTTATTAAAAGCCTCCTATTTAAAATAGGGGGCTTTTATATAATAATTACTATATTAATTATTCTATTTCAATTTTATTTTTAATTTATAATAAAAAAAGCACTAACCAAAGTTAGTGTTTTTTTCTGGTGGCTCGACCAGGAATCGAACCAGGGACACGAGGATTTTCAGTCCTCTGCTCTACCGACTGAGCTATCGAGCCTTAAGACCTGGCAACGTTCTACTCTCCCACACAGTCGCCCGTGCAGTACCATCGACGCTGTAGAGCTTAACTTTCCTGTTCGGAATGGAAAGGAGTGTTTCCTC
>JAHAIU010000065.1 GCA_018372555.1 Clostridium sp. | reverse complement strand
AAGACATCAATTATAGTATTATTAAAATTATTTATTCTCTGTGCTTGCTTAATTATTTTTTTATTTTGTTCATTTAGTAAATTAATTTGATTTTTTACTAATAACTCCATTTTATTTTTATGATTATAAAGATCAACTAAATTTTTTACACGTCTCTTTATAATAAAAGAATTAAATGGTTTTCTTATTATATCTGAAACCCCTAATTCATGTCCCTTTTCTTCATATTCCTCTGATTCATAAGACGTTATAAGTATAACAGGTGTATTGTTTAATATTTCTTTTTCTTTTAATATTTTTAGAGTTTCAAATCCATTCATTACTGGCATAACAATATCTAATAAAATAAGTGCAATTGATTCTTTAGATCTATCTATAATACTTATTGCATCACTACCATTTTCTGCTTCTATAATATTATAGCTATCTATAAGTAATTCCTTTAAGATAGTTCTATTTATTTCCACATCATCTACTATAAGTATTGTATCTCTTTTCAAAACTCTTCTCTCCTCAATTGTTTATATCTTCATAATTAAAGTAATTAATTATATTTATTAAGATATCAGTATAGCCCTCTAATATATTAACTCTAATATTTGAGTCAACTAATACATTTATTAATTTCTTATATTTTAAAGAATCATTTAATAAAAATAAAATCTTCTTCACATTATACCTCCTCGTATAATTAATCTTGTAATTAATTTTTATTAAATTTTCAATTTCTTATTATATCATATCATTATAATATATACACATTTTCACTTATAATTCACTTGAATATTGACATGATTTTGTTGTTGTATTACACTCTATTATATTAAAACATTGTAAAATATTGAATATTTGTCACTTATTCGTCACTGTGACACTTTTTTTTGAAAGGCGGGGTAAATTTGAATGAAATTGGTTTTAGCTACATATTAAATAGCTTAAATATTTCACCTTCAAAAATGGGGAAAGAATTAAATATAGATAGAACATTAGTAAGCAAATGGAAAAATGGTTCAAGAAAAATAGATTTTAATGCAATTTATTTTGATAAGGCCTTATCATTTTTAATTAAAAGAAATTTAGAATTAGGAAATAACTTTCTAGAAAATTTATTTTCATCTATTTATAATGAATCTATAAACAATTCAAATTATGAAGAACATTTAAGAGAGTTATTAAAAAAATTTATTGTTGAAGATACTAAGGAAAGTAATCTTTCCCCAAAAAATAAAGCTAAAAATAATTTTTTATATACATCTACTGTATCAATCTATAATACTGATTATACTAGCTGTTTAGGGATCCTTGATATGTTAGATTCAGCTATTGATTATGGAAAGCCTCAAAAACTTTATTGTTTATTTAATAAGTCTTTTGATTCCTTTATAGATAATATAGAATTTAGAGTTAATTGGTTAGAAAAAATGAAAAAGCTTTTAGATATTGGATGTAACTTGGATTTCCTATATTCTTCAAGCAAAAGTTCAAAGCTACTGTCATATATTACTCCTTTGCTATTCCATAAAAACTGTAAAGCTTCGTATTTCATTGATTCATTTGATGATACATATAATTATTCTTTACATATTATTGAAAATAATAGTGTTTTTATTTCTTCATGTGAAATTCTTAATAATAGAAATTACTACTACGGAGCTCTTTTTACTGATCCTGTTTCTATTAATTTTTATATTGCTTTTACAAAAAATACCCTTTCAAAATCAATAAATATGTTTTTCCCAGCTACTATTTCAGAAGTAATTACTACATTTGAGTTAAATAGGCCTAAACTTAATAAAGAACTTATTAAATATAATACTAGCTATTACTATAATAGTTTTCCTATACATACTGTAATTAGCGATGAATTATATTACGATATACTTTGTAATTCTGTAAATGATAAGGATGATAGAAATAAATTTTTTGAGAACTTTAAATTATCTAAAAAGAATATGTATGAAAAATCCAGCTTTCCTTGCATACATTTTTATTCTATAGAACAACTATTAAAATTATCTAATTCAGAAATTATTATATATGGAAGTGACTCTGATTGTTCACCAAAACTATTTCTTACAAAAGAACAGTTTAAGATGCATTTAGATTACTTAGCAAATTACTTATTATCTGTTGATAATTATAATATTTGCCTTATTTCTGACTCATCCATAGTTGATACTGAATTATTTCATTGTTGGTGTAAAAAAAATGAATTCCTACTTATTTTCGACTCAGACAATTTATTAGATGTTAGATTGTGCACTGATAATTCATATGTTAATTCAGTTGCCTACATGTTCGAACAATATTTAACCCTTACAAAAGAAAATTTAAAGGATAAAAATATTGTTGCTAACTTCTTAAGAAGCTTATAATGAATAAGAAAGAGGCTATTTTTCAATAGCCTCTTTCTTATTCATTAATTATTTAATATTTATTCTTTATCTAAACTTCTTCTTGGTATTTCAAATTTTATTTCTTTTTCTATTTCCCCTAAGAGTCTTGAATCTTTTGGATCTACGAATAGACAAGTATATCCCTCTTCGCCAGCTCTTCCAGTTCTACCTATACGATGAATATATGTTTCAACCTTTTCTGGAATATCATAATTATAAATATGACTTACTCCACTTATATCTAATCCTCTTGAAGCTACATCTGTAGCTATTAAATACTGAATATCAGCATCTCTAAAGGATTTTATAATTCTTTCACGTTTATTTTGTGGTATATCGCTATGAATAACTTTACAGTTATATCCCCTTCTATGCATTACTACTTCAAGTTCATCTGCTCTTCTTTTTGTTCTACAGAAAATAATAGCCATAAAAGGATTATCTTCATCTAAAATTCTGCATAAAGCTTCTCTCTTTAATCTATCTGTAGTTTCTACAACTTCTTGTTTAATTTTATCTAAAGTTACTTCTTCTTTCTTAACTGAAATAACTACTGGCTCATTCATATATCTATAAGCTAATTTCTTAACTGATGAATCCATTGTTGCTGAAAAACATAAAGTTTGAACCTTCTTTGGTCTTTCCTTCATTACTAAGTCTATTTCATTTCTAAAACCCATAAGTAACATTTGATCTGCTTCATCAATAACTATAGTCTTAATCTTCTTTAAATCAACAGTTTTTCTCTTAATATGGTCTAGAAGCCTTCCTGGTGTAGCAATTATCATATGAATATTTCCACTTAACTTCTTTACCTGGGATCCAACATCCTTCCCCCCATACATAGCTAAAACTCCAATATCCTTACCATCTTTTAGCTTTGTAGCTTCTTCAGTAATTTGTATTGCAAGTTCCCTAGTTGGAGTAATTATTAAACATTGAACCTCCTTAGATGCTGTTGATATCTTTTCAAATATAGGTAGTAAAAATGCTAAAGTTTTACCTGTACCTGTTTGTGCCTCACCTATTATATCATTACCATTTAAAATTTCCCTAATACTTTTATTTTGAATTTCAGTTGGACTTGTAATGCCATTTTTCTTCAACGTATTTATTATATTTTCACTTATTCCTAATTCTTTAAAATTCATATTTTATTTACCTCTTAATCTTATGCTTCGAATAATTATAACATAGTATTACTAAAAAGATTTAAATTTTATTAATTTATTCCAAATTATAATAACAAGTCAATCTAGTTTCATATATTAGTTATTTAATCTTGTAATTTAACTCTCTACATTAAAACAAAAAAATGCCTCTTCACCCTATCTAATTCAGTAAAAAATAAAGGGATAACTTAATAATTTTTTGTAATTTTAAGTCATCCTTTTTTATTCATATTCTATTAATTCATTATTAAAATTATAGCAATTCCTTTCTTAACTCTTCCCCTGTCTTTGGTGATAAATAACTAAATGGGATATCTAATACAGTACGTGCACCAGTTTGACCTTCCTTAGATAATCTATAAGCAGCTCTTGCATAAGCTAATAATACGCTTGAAGTAAACTCTGGATTACTATCTAGGTTTAAACTAAATTCCATTCTTTGCTTTGTACCATTTCCAGTAACTCCAGTACGAATAACAAATCCACCGTGAGGCATCCCTTTATGATTCTTATTCATTTCTTCTTCTGTTATAAAGTTTACTGTTGTATTATAATCTGAAAAATAATTTGGCATATTTATAATTTCATTTTTAATCTTTTCTAAATCGGCATCTTCTTTAGGTACAACATAACAAATTCTTTCATGTTTTTGTCTAGTATAAAGATCTACATTTTCTCCTGAACGAACTTTATTAATTGCACTTTCAATAGGCACAGTATATTGAACTCCATCCTTAACGCCGTCTACTCTTCTAATAGCATCTGAATGTCCTTGACTTACACCCTTCCCCCAAAAAGTATAGTAATTTCCTCTTGGAAGCACTGCTTCTCCTAAAAGACGATTTAATGAAAATAGACCTGGGTCCCACCCAACTGAAATTAATCCAATAGTACCAGAGCTTTTTGTAACCTTATCTAAGATATTAAAATATTCTGGTATCTTTGCATGAGTATCAAAGCTATCTACTGTATTAAACATCTTAGCTATTTCCGGTGTTTGCTGTGGTAAATCAGTTGCAGAACCTCCACAAAGAATCATTACATCAATTATTTCTTTATAACTTTCAATTTCAGAAATATGTACCACCTTTGATTTAGCTGATAAATTTTCTGGATTTCTTCTTGTAAAAATAGCCTCTAATTCAAAATCTGGATTTTGTGATAAAGCTAACTCTACCCCTTTTCCAAGGTTTCCATAGCCTACTATACCTAATCTTATCTTATTGCTCATTTATTTCCCTGGCAATATGCCAAGTACCCCCTCTTTTATATATTTTATTTTTAATTATATAGTATCACATTTTCCAATTCCTTGCATTATTTATTCTTACTAACCTTACTTTAGAATATTATTTGCTTTTGCAAGAGAAATTTTCCCAGTATAATACTCCTCTTCCTTCCCCCTACTCATTTGCCCACTAATTAACTTTGCTTGTCCCATCCACTTACCCTTATAATGTACTTATACAAATTTTTTATTTTAAGGGGATGCTTAATATGCTAAATGAACAAGTATTAAAAAAGGAATTAATAATCAAGATTGACTCGTCATCTACAACTAATATTGATAAACTTATCAATGTCCTAAATTCTAATAATATAGATGTTAATGCTATTGGAAAGGATGAATATTTAATTAAGCTTTAATATAACTGAAGGTGCTATAGTAAAATATAAAATGAATAATTAAATTTTAATATAAAACTCCTAACAGAGTTTTATAAACACAATTCTTTATAGTAATTCTAAAAAATTTACATCAGCTATTATTAATTTTTAAAGGGACTGTTAAACAAACAGCCCCTCTATTTTATTTATATCTATTCTATTTATTTTCATTGTATTATCTATAAATTAATTACCTATAAGAAATTATAAGAATAATAATTTAGAAGCACCTATTATCATAGGTCAAGATAATTCTTCAAATAGTAAGGTTCTTAACTTATCTACAATAGACTTTCATCTTGAAGATTTAGGAATTGAAGCAGTACGACTTTGTATTTCTGGTAATAAAGAAAATAAGGCTATTGAAGGAACCTTTATTGATATTAATTTTTCATTATTCATTATGCGACAGCACCCTTGTTTTATATACTTAAGAATAACTTCCATTACTCTTTATTTTCGATTTATCTAACTGGACAAATTCCAGTTTCGCAACCGTCATTTCCAATATCAAGCTCAGTTTCTTCCTTTTCATACTTAGATATTAAAGAAGGTATAAAAGGTTTCATTTCATTAACTCTCTTTTCATATTCCTCTTTCTCTATAGCTTCATAAGGTAGTAGCTCATAGAAACTATCATCTAGTGGTAAAAATGATACAGCAACAACTGAATCCCAATTATCCCAAACCCAATTTTCAACTTCTTCCCACTCATGGTCTCTAACGTGAACTGTTATTGAACAATTATGCTCAACATAGTTTTCCATAAACATCTTGTAGTTTTCTAATTGCTCTAAAGCACTTACATCATACTTAGTTTTTCCTTCGGGAGCCTTAACTGGGAATTCCACTACCTTAGTAGTACAGTTTTCAATACTTTGACCTACTTCTGGTAATACTGGATATCCTAATTCTTCACATACCTTAACTAATGGATCATCACTTGATATTCTAACACGTCTTATAAAGTATGGTGAATGTGAATAATGAACTCCACTTGATACTGAAGGTAATTGAGATAATGTACCTTCTGGTTTAATTGTCGTTACTAATAAAGGTTCATTTTGTCCAAGTTCCTTAGCATAATCAGTTACAGCATCCTTTGCTGCCTTCTTTAACTTCTTAAGTAAATTGGCTTCTTCCTCCTTAGTTAATTTAATAGCATTAACCATGTCCTGCCAACCAGTTAATGAACATCCAACTAACTTATCTCTTTGTTGCACTCTATCCCAATCTGGAAGTTCAAGTTCTACACAAGTCATTCTATAGCCTGCTCTTGCAGATAACTTTTGTGCATCTAATAATGCTTTTTCATCTAAGGTTCCATCTTCTTTAACAAATGCATATACATTTACAGTAGTTAAGTTACATAGACCTTGTGAATCTAATAATATTTCACCACAAGGATTAACACCATTCATATTTGGTCTTCTCTTAGCAGCCGCTTCTGCATTTATCCATCCTGGTTCCCCTGAATATCTCATTTTTTCTATATTCCATTTTAATCTTTCTCTAGTTGGTTTTTCAGTATAATAAATTGAATTATTACTCATTTGTCTATGAATTAATTCCTTATTAACACTCCACTTGCCATCTTCTTGCTTATAAAGATTAGATTTTGCTTCTATGCATTCTGTATCACTTTCATCTATTATAACCATTTCAGCAGTTCTTCTAACGCCACCAACTACAACATTTTCTCCAATAATATTCGCAATATCTAAACAATCTATAGGTGAAAGCTTAACATTATCCTTTTCTAATAAAAGTGACTTTCTCTTTATTACCTTATCAATTTTATAGAACATATTTTTTAAACTTTCATGACCAGAAGCTGTTCCTCCAAAGGTATTTAATCTTTCTCCCTTTGGTCTAACATGAGAGTAATCTATAATTATTGTACTTATATTTCTATACTGACTTCTTCCAACAAGATTTAAGAAATGCTCTAAAGCTTGAACCCAGCCCTCTTTAGAATCTCCTATTACAATTTCAGCTGAAGTATTATTATAAAAAGTTAATGAAGTACTATCTTCTCTTATAACCTTAGGAACTTCTTTATAATCCTTATGAATTAACTTATAATTAGTCCTAAGTTTTGGTATCTTATTTACATCATCCTTCAGAACTCTAACTCCCACTCCAGATCCTATCATTAATAAATAAAATAAGTCCGTAAAAGCTTGGAATGAATCTATTATTTGAAATGCACAGTTAAAATTACTCATAGGATATTGCTTTGAAACCTTTGTGTTTCCTACCCAAAAAGTTCTTCCAGATAAGAATTGTCTAAGATTAAAAATATTATCATATAACTTTTCTGCCTCTTCCTTTGAAGTTGGTATTATTGAAGTGTTATATTCTACAGCTCTTCTAACTGTTTCCCACCAATATTCCCTTCTTCCTTGTTCTGATAAAAATCTTGAATATGTTCTATAATAAACAAAGTTACCTAATTGCCCCATAGGAGATTTACTATGCTTATACTTACTTACAAAATCATCCTTTATCATCTTATAAGTTTCCTTACTAGAATTCTTTCTTCTTTCCTTCTCTTTTTCACTTCTATATATAATGTATCTTTTAGCTACATCCTTTCTTTCACTATCCATCAATTTAAACTCAACCACATCTTGAATATCTTCCACTTCATAATATTTTTCAGTTCCATTTGATAGACTTACAAAGATTTCATTAGATATTTGAGAGCTTAAATTATGATCTACTCCAATTTTAGTTTCTTCCATAGCCTTTTCAATTGCTTTAGTTATTTTATCTTTAGTAAAATCCACTAAGCTCCCATCTCTTTTTCTTACCTTCACATTAACACCCCTCTAGAATATAGTTAATTTTAATAATATTAGATAAATATTGCAATCTATCCATAAATATAATTATACTACATATTGTATTTAAATCTATATACAAAATAAATTTATACAATATATTGTTATTTTTATAACTGAATTTATTCATCTCTCTACACTATAATTAATAATATCTTCTATTATAATTCATAAAAAAAGAAGGTAATTCTTAGTTAAATACCTACTAATAATTACCTTTTAATTATTATCTTGCCATATATTTTTGAAATAATTGATCTGCTATTTCTGGATTATCTTCTCTAAGCCCATTAAGATAAACCAAAGCACTTCCCTTATATTCTTTTTCCTCTCCAAATAAAATAACCTCATAGCAACTTTCTTAAAACATTTACTATGCAATTATTATAATGATTCTCTTTACAGCTCTTGCAAATTTTAAGAATATCTGCAACACCATTTAAAATATTACCCTTATCATATATTTTTACATCTGTAACTGGAATGTTTTTCATTCCATCCATAACATATGTGACTTTATTAATCATACAATTCTTTATACACTCAGTCCCATAGCCAACTAAGCAAGTATTTCTATCGCATGTTCCACATACATCTTCTGATAAACAACATGGAGCTAACTTGTCTACTAATTTGCTAAAATTAATTTCTTTAAACTCAACAGACATATTTACGTCCTCCTTTTAACATTTGTATCTTATATAAATCATTACCATCATTAGCAACATATACTATATTACCATAAAATTTATAAAATATATAAATTTATTCTTTGAAAAGAATATTTATCTACTTTTATAAATAATAAGGTGACTTTAAGTTAAAAACCTATAGCCACCTTATCCTTATTTTATTAATTTAGAATACTTCTTTTCTTCTCATTTCTATTTTGTATAAGTACTAATATAATACCTATTATAGTCATAGTAACTAAAAATCCTATAATTAAAAACTTAGGTGTATAAATACTAAATACTCCACCCCAAATTAAAGTTTCTGCTGTAACTAACTTAAAAAATACCAATGTTAATAGAAGAGAAATACCTGTCAAAGTTATATATCTATTACATTTTCTCAAAATAAATGCAATAAATAATGATACACTAATAGATAAAATATAAACTAATGCAATAACAACAAAAATATATTCTTTAAAGGTTAAATCAAACCACCTAAAGCCAAAGGTCAGCCAAGAATTTATACTTGAATTATAAAAGACTTCTACTGTATTTTCTCTTGTTAAATATATGAAAAATAATATTCCTAATTCTACTGTCACTATTGTTCCTGAAGCTATTAATGAAGCTATTATTTTATCCTTATATAATTTTCTTCCTCTTTTCGTAGTATATTGAATTTGCTCTAAATTTCTATGTCTATCTTTAGTAAATATTGGTGACAATAAAAATATTATAGAAATTACTATTAAAATAATAATCTATTATTTTATTGCTGGCTATCTTATAAAGCCAAGCTCTAAAGGAGCATTTCTTTTTATCATAAGTATCAATTGATTTAATCATATTAATAAATACTTCTTGAGTTATATCTAAAGATATTTCTTTATCAGAAAGCTGCTTAAAAATATACATATGTATTTCCTTATAATAGCCTTTAATAATAGTGTTTGTCGCTTCTCTATTTCTTTTTTTCTGTATAATATCAATAAGTTTTAATTCATTCTCTACCATTTATGCCCCCTTTCTATTAATACCGGTACATACTCTTATACGTAATAGTTATATAAATAGTTTTAAATATTTTAATATTTATTATTATTTATTTTTTAATATCATTATATCAAGAAAGATAAAGTTCAAATATTATATAGTAAATTTTTGAAAAATAATTCTTGACAATAAAATATCAATATTATACACTTTAATTGATAATGATTTTCATTATTATTAATTGAATTTAAGGAGTTGTTTTTTATGAAGATAGTATATTGGTCTGGATCAGGTAATACAGAAAGAATGGCTGAATTAATTAAAAAAGGTATTATATCTTCTGGACAAACAGTTGAAACTTCACTTGTTTCAGAAGTAAATGTAGATGACTTACTAAAAGATGAAATACTTGTATTAGGATGCCCTGCTATGGGTGACGAAGTACTAGAAGAATCTGAATTTGAACCTTTTATAGAAGAAATCGCATCTAAAGTATCAGGTAAAAAGGTAGCACTTTTTGGCTCTTACGGATGGGGAGATGGACAATGGATGAGAGATTTTGAAGAAAGAATGATAAGCTATGGCTGTACTATTATTTCTGAACCATTGATTATTCAATACTCTCCTGATGGAAGTGAAAATGAATGTATTAATTTTGGTAAACAAATAGCTTCTGCATAATAAATTATATTGGCGGTGATATATAATGGGATATTCAAGTTTTTACAATAAATTAAACTCAATGGAGGGTAAAGAATATATAGAAACTTTTTTAGCATATAGTTTATCTTTAGTAATAGCAGGTGCCAAGCCAGCGGCTACACTTTCAATTAAGAAGACTAACATTAAGCTATATAATAATTGGAATACTTACGGACCTACTTTTATAAAAAATATAAAGTTAAATTATGTTGAATTAAGAGACTGTTCAGATGCTACTGTAATTATGGTTTATGATGAATCTATATTAGAAAAACATTTAAGCACTAAATATTCTATGGATTTTCTTATTAATTTAGGATATTCATCTGATGCTTCTGCTGCTGATCATATAAATACATTAAAACTTAGATATGAAAAATATCACTGTCCACACGAACTTGGCTTATTTCTAGGAATTCCACTTAATGATGTGAAGGATTTTATGGAATATACTACTAAAGAGTGTTTGTTATGTAAATACTGGAAAGTATATAACGATAGCAATATAGCTCAAGCAATATTCAATAAATATGATGAAATTAAAAAATATACAATTAATACTTTGCTTAAGGGTAATACATCTCACAGACTAGCATTAATTATAAAGAATTCCTTTTATGAAAATATATAAGAAATATAGTTTTTAACATTGTGTTTTCAACCTTAAATTAGCTCAAAGTAATGGCCCATCTATTACTTTGAGCTTTTACTAATAATATAGAATTTTGTACAACTAATTCTATATTAATTTTTTATTATAGTCTTCAACAAGAATTGGGTATATAAGAAAATTTATTTTAGTAGTAAAGTTAAAATATACTTATATTTTTTTTTTTCCTTTTACTAAAATTAAAACCTCATCTTTAGTTGGTAAAGCACCTATAGCCCCTCTTTTACAAACTGTTAATGCTGCTGTTGCATTAGAAAAAGTTATTATTTCCTTTACTCTTTCTTCTGGCAAATTAACTAAACTTTCTACAGTATTATCGCCTTCAGCAACTTTATATAAGAATGCTCCTATAAATGAATCTCCTGCCCCTGTTGTATCTTGAGCTTCTACCTTAAATGATGGCGAAAACACTTTTCTTTCCTTAGTTATAAATTCTGCACCATCAGTTCCCTTAGTATATATTATAATCTCAACATCTCCTTGAAATAAAAAGTCTAAAGCTTCTTTTTCGTCTGATATTCCTGTTATAAATTCTAATTCTTCATCACTAATTTTAACTATGTTTGAAAATGGTAAAAACTCTAAGATTGCTTTTCTACAAGCTTCTGGTCTTTCCCATAATGGTAATCTAACATTAGGATCAAAACTAATTAAGCAATTATTATTTTTAGCAAATTCTATTGCTTTTCTGTGAGCATCTTTAATTGGCGCATCAATTAAGCTTACAGAGCAGAAATGTAATATCCCACCATCTTTAAAAACATCCTCTTCTATTTCAGATGAATTTAATAACATATCTGCACTTGGATTCCTATAAAATGAAAAATCTCTTTCCCCATCTTCCTTCAATGATACAAAAGCTAAGGCAGTATTGGCTTCCTTAGTTCTTAACACCTTTGAAGTATCTACTCCTAATACCTTAACTTCCTCTAATATATGGTCTCCAAATCCATCCAGCCCAAGTTTAGTAAGCATTTGTGATTTACCACCTAGTTTTGCAACTGTAGCAGCGACATTAAGTGGAGCTCCACCTGCAACTCTTAAGAAATTACTTACACCTTTTAATTCTACACCCTTTTCATGTGGAATAAAGTCAATTAAAGCTTCTCCTATTGAAATTACCTTCTTCATTCTTCTTCCTCCTATAAATTCATTATTTATTAGTTATACTTCTAACTTATCTATAAAAAGTTATATTCTCATTTTAATACTTAGTTCTAATAATAATTTATAATTACTCTCTAATTCTTTTAGCAAAAAAATATTACTAAAAATAAAAATTTTCAGTAATATTTAAAAGATAAAACTTACACTATATAATTGTAACTTTAATATATAATTCAAAGAATTTATTGGCAGATGATCATAACTATATAAAATAATAATCATTACTCTTAGTTTATATTAGAAATTGAAATAGATTCGATGTCATTATCTAAAATTTTAATAATTGCTTCTGCTGCTCCATTCTTATCATTATCCACGGTAACATAATCAGCTTTATTCTTTATTTCATCAATAGCATTCCCCATAGCAATTCCAAGTCCTGATCTTTCAATCATTTCAATATCATTATTATTATCTCCAATAGCTGCAACCTCTTCTAGTCTTATACCAAGAATATTTACTAACTTCTCCAAACCATTTCCCTTATTTGCACTACTAATATTAATTTCAATATTATCTTTACCAGATGATGTTATTTTAAGTTCATCAAATTCGTTAGATAAACTCTTTAATACTTTTTTCTTAATATCTTCATTTAAAAATGGTATGTTTATTTTTTCAACACACTTTATCCAGTTAATATCCTTACTTTCATCTATTAAATCGAAAAAATTATCTATCAATATATGATTATATGACATAAGGTGTATTTGATTTTCATTTAAGTTATATTTTTCTGGATTATCAAAAACATCTTTATCTACATAAGCATGTCCATCAGCATAAAGTTCTATAACAATCGGATAATTCTTAATTAAATCTATTATTCTTTTCAAAATATCTGAATTTATAAAATTTGAAAAAATTACCCTCTCTTCTCTTAAATCAATTACTGCTGCACCATTTGATGTAATTGCATATCTAATTCCATCTATAACTTTTATTTCTTCACAAATTAATCCTATATTTCTTCCAGTAGCAGGAACAATCTCTATGCCTTTCTTAATAGCTTCTTTAATTGCATCACAAGTTTTATTACTTATTATCCCATTACTATCTAATAGTGTCCCATCTAAGTCTAATGCTATTAATTTAATTTTCATCTATTCCTCCATCATAGTTAATCAAAAATTCTTGTATCCTTTTAATATCATCTTCTTGCAACACATAATTAATATAAACAGTTTTAGTTTTATTAGGAATATAAATATTAAATAGTCTTATTGGCGTAAATATAACATCTACATCAATACCAAACTGTCTAATATAATTTAAAGAAAAACTTCCTATAATCTCTATTCTATCTCCACAATAATTATTAATTTGCTTTGCCATACTTTCAGCAATACTCTGTCCAACATCACTAATTATTACTGCCTTTATCTTTCTCTTAGCAAAAGCTCCTAAATAATATATAATGAATCCTATTTCTTCTTCAGGAATTTCATATCCATATTTATCTAATATTAATTGATTCAAAATATTTACCATATTAGTTTCTTTCTTATATAACAATTCTGCATTTTTTACAGAACTATTATGTTCAAAATGTCCTTGTTCTAAGCGATATAGCATCTTATCTATATGTACTGTCAACATATCTTTTAATTCTATATTATTTATATA
>JAHAIU010000491.1 GCA_018372555.1 Clostridium sp. | reverse complement strand
TGTAAAGAATATTATAGAATCATTAAATGGAAACTTAAAATTAACTTCAGATAAGATTACAACATGGGAGGTAGAAATATAACAATGAGTAATATTAAGGTCTTTATTGTTGAAGATGATCCGATGGTAAAGGAAATAAATACAAGGTTTTTAGAAAAACTTGAAGGATGTACAGTTGTAGGGGATGCAAGTAGCATAGAAGAAGCAAAAGATAAAATTATTAAAGCTAAGGCTGATTTAATTTTATTAGACATATTTTTGCCTGATGGAAAAGGTATAGATTTATTAAAGTGGATTAGAATTAAGGAAATCAATATAGATACTATTTTAATTACTGCAGATAAATGTAAGGCTTCAGTTGATGAGGCTTTTAAATATGGTGCTATTGATTACTTAATAAAACCATTTAAATTCGAGAGATTTAAAGAAGCTCTATATAATTATAAAAGCAGATTTATCGAATTAAGAAAAGTAGATAATATGAATCAGGATTATATAGATCAATACATATTAAAGATTAATGCAAATCCTATAGAGGAAGAGGTACAAGAAAAAGAATTATGCAAGGGGCTAAGTTTAAAAACATATAACAAAATAATAGACTATATGACTCAAAAATATGAAGAATATTTGACTGCAGAGGAGATAGCACAAGGAAGTGGCCTTGCTAGAGTAACTGCAAGAAGATATTTAGAAAAGATGTCTGAAGAAGGTAAAGTGGAAATAAATCAGGAGTATGGGAAGATTGGTAGACCAACAAATTATTATATACTTAAAAAATAAGATCAAAAAGACCAAAATAAACAATAAGACCACAATATTGATTGTTTGTTAATTAACAAATATACTAAGGCTGTAAATAACTTAAGATTAAGGGGAGATAGTTAAATGAAAAAGAAGGCTTTAGCATTAGTAATGTCAGCTTTAATTTTAGTTCCAACAGCTTTAGTTGGTTGTAGTGGAAAGAAAGAAACTGCTGATATAGTTGTAATAGGTGCAGGTGGTGCAGGATTATCTGCAGCTGTACAAGCTAAACAAGATGGAATAGAAAATGTTGTTGTTTTAGAAAAAATGCCAATGGTTGGTGGAAACACAAACAGAGCTACTGGTGGCTTAAATGCAGCTGAAACAGAGCAACAAAAAGCAAAAGGAATAGAAGACTCTATTCAAACTATGTATGATGATACTATGAAGGGTGGATATGATAAAAACAACCCAGAATTAGTAGAAAAGCTATCTAACGAAGCAAAGGATTCAGTTGCATGGTTAACTGATTTAGGAGCAGATTTATCAGATGTTGGTAGAATGGCAGGAGCTACAAATTATAGAACTCACAGACCAACAGGGGGAGCAGCTGTAGGAGCTCATTTAGTTGATACACTAAAGACAGCAGCTGAAAAAGAAAATGTTGATTTAAGATTATGGAATGAAGCAAAGGAAATAGTTTTAGATAAAGATGGTAATGTTTCAGGGGTGAAAG
>JAHAIU010000490.1 GCA_018372555.1 Clostridium sp. | reverse complement strand
TGAAGCCATAGCTGATGGGGTAGATTTAATTGGATATACTTCATGGGCACCTATAGATTTAGTAAGTGCAAGTACTGGAGAAATGTATAAAAGATATGGCTTTATATATGTAAATCGTCATGATGATGGAACAGGCGATTATAAAAGAATAAGAAAAGATAGTTTCTATTGGTACAAAAAAGTTATAGAAACTAATGGTGAAGATTTAGATTAGGATTGTAAAATAAATGGAGGACATATTTGATATGAACTCTTTATAGTAGACAGTTTAAAAAATAAAGCTGTAACTATAGGGAAGAAAATCAGATTATGACCTCCATTTATTTTATAAATTTTAAACAATAGTGAAGAAGTTTGTTAGTTACTAAATAAGTATAATATGAAAGTTAATTTGAGTGGGCATATTCATGCTCAGAGTATAGCGGAAAAGAAGATGACTGATGGTAATATAGTAACCGATATTGTAGCAAGTTCTTTAAGTGTTTACACTAATAAGTATGGTGTGTAGATTTCTTCCAAGAAGAAAATAGTGGATCCTATTGATATGGAAGTATGGGAAAAAAGAAATGGTATAATTGATGAGAAATTAGTGGATTTTGAAAAGTACTTTTATGATTTTTTAGAGAAAGTTCATATAAAAAACATTTGAAAATTTATTGGAATATGAGATGACAAATGAAGAGAGAGCTTTAATTAATATATGATTTGTAAGTAAACTTCTAAATTGTTTCTTAGAAGTAACTATACCACTTTAAAGTGCGTACTTTTATAACTTCAGTGAAGGAATATAATAGAAGTATAGATAGTAAGTTCTATCAAGAAGGAGGAATAAGTTATGAAAATTACAGTTATTGGAGCAAGTGGAAAACAAGGAAGTTTATTAGTAAAAGAAGCGATGTCAAGAGGATATGAGGTTACAGGATTCGTAAGAAAGGGGGAAATCTATAGCAAATAAAACAATAGTATATGAATAAATAAAAAAGAATAGATTTTAAGTAAAAAAATCTAAATTAAAGAAAAAAGAGTGAAAAAAAGTTTGAATTAGATGAAGTTAAATTAAAGTAATTTATTTAGAGTACACTTCAAATAAACAATATAAAAAATAGAATAATTGTTTATTTAGAGTTAGATAGAGTATTTATAAATATTTATTTGCATGAGTCAAGAAGCTAAATAAACAAATGTAAAAATAAAACTTTCAATTATATATTATATTTATGAATAGAAAATAAAATGTTTAATCCTAGAGCAAAAAAAGCTCTAGGATTTTTGGTTTGAAAGGAGAAAGAAAAATGGATAGTAATGAACTATATTAAAAGAACTTGCATATAATAGTATTAACGTACAATTTATTGTACGTTACAATATAAGTACAGAAGAATGTACGTAAGGAGTGATATTATGTTAGCAGTAAACTATACAAATTTGAGAGATAATATGAAAGCATATATGGATAAAGTAACAGATGATTATGAAACAA
>JAHAIU010000064.1 GCA_018372555.1 Clostridium sp. | reverse complement strand
TGCAACATCAATTCCCTTAAACATAGCAACAACTGCTGGGCTTAATAATGTTGTAATTACAAGCCATGAAACTAGACCTGCAAGTCCTGCTGTTCCATCGTTGTCATCTGACATTCCTACTGCTACCCCGATAGCAAATAGTATTGCCATATTATCTATTAATGCTCCACCAGCTTTTATTAAGAAAGCTGCTGCTACATTATTTGCTCCCCAACCTGATGGGTCAATCCAGTAACCTATACCCATTAGAATACTTGCAACTGGTAAAGCTGCAACTGGAAGCATTAATGATTTTCCTAGTCTTTGAAGATACTTCATCATAATAATAATTCCTCCTTGTTTTTATTATGTACAAATTTAAACCTTAACATAAATAATTCCTGTAAAAAATAAAAAAGCCGAAAAGGATATTATACTAGAATAAATCCTCTTCGGCTCATGCTCAACTAATTGATAACACGCCTAAACTTGCACATATATTTAATTTACAATGTTATTGTACCACTATATGTTATTGTTTTCAATAGTTTTTTTATTTTTTTATCTTTATTTTATAATTTTTAATATATTAATTTTATGTAGTAATATATTTGTTTTATTATAATGCAATGTACTTTTTTTTCTTATATTTTATTGACAATCACAAATAATTATAGATATAATCATACTAGACGTGTTACTGTTAAATCAGGCATGAGTCCACTATCATAGTAAATATAGGACTTATGCCTTTTGTTTTAATTAATTATGATATATCTGTGTATTTATTTTTTGTTTTAAATAAATACTATTTATATAAACCAAATTAAAATATGAAATAGAAAGGATGTGGATTCCTGACTATTCAGGAAGTACTATGTTTAAGTTTTTTAAAAACCTATTCAATTCAGAAGAAAATAAAGAAGAAGTTGTAGTTGCTAAAGCTAATACTTTAGTTGCACCAGTTTCAGGTAAAGCAATGCCTTTATCAGAGGTTCCAGATCCAGTTTTTGCTGAAAAGTTAGCAGGTGATGGAGCAGCTATTATGGCTGAAGGAAATACTATTGTTGCTCCTGCCGATGGAGAAGTTACTTTAATTTTTAAAACTAAGCATGCTTTTGCTATGACATTAGAAAACGGCTTAGAAATCTTAGTTCATATTGGTTTAGAAACTGTTTCCCTTGATGGAGAAGGTTTTGAACAGTTAGTAGAACAAGGAACAAAAGTTAAAGCTGGTACTCCATTAATAAAAATAAATAGAGAATTTATTTTAAGCAAAGGATTATCTCTTGCAACTCCAGTTTTAATAACAAATGTTGATGCAACTAAATCAATATCTGCTGTTGAAACAGGTAATGTAGTAGCTGGAGAAACTGCATTAGTAAATTTTGAAGTATAATAAATACATCAAAAAATAAGAATCAGTAATTTAATACTGATTCTTATTTTTTATAAACTTATTTTTCAAGAGATACTCTAAACCTCTCAATATGCATAGCTAAATAAGCTACCTCATCTTCTGATATTTCTTTTATATCTAAAGTCTTACATATAATCTTTCTTGTTTCCTCTGCAATTTTATATGATACTTTATATTTCATTCTAATTATATCTACTAAATCATTTTTTATAGGACTATTAGTTATAATTCTTTCAATGGCAAATCTTATATGAGTTAAAAACCTAGCATAATCTAAAGATCTTCTATTTATTTCTATATTAAGCCTATCTTCAACATGCTCAATAATAGAATTACTTAAAAAACTATATTTTATAGTATTAGATAATTTGCCATTATTTCTAGCAGAATGTATATGAAGAGTAATAAATCCCTTTTCTCCTTCTGGTACTTCAACTCCTAGTTCTTCTTTAATTCTATAAGCCAGCCTAGATGCCATTGCAAATTCCCTAGCATACAGTGTTTCTATTTCAACTAGGAATGGATTATCTATTTCTTCATTATTCTCTAATCTCCTTATAGCATAGAATAAGTGATCCACTAATCCTATGTGGATATTTTCATTAAGCTCTTCGCCTAACTCATCTGATATCTCTGCAATAACTTCTTCTACAATAGCAATTAATTTCGTATCAACTCTATTTAATATTTCATTAAAGTTTCTTTGATTGTCCTTATCCTCAATTATAAATACTTTTTCAACTACTGTGCCCTTATTTACAATGTCTCCTAGCTTTTTACCAAATCCAATTCCCTTTTGAAAAAGAATTTTTTCTTGTCCCTCTTCTTTAACAAGCAAAATGTTATTATTAAAAGATTTTATAACGCTTGCATCTTTATTCAATGTAATCTTATACATAATACTCCTACCTTTACTAAAAAATAATATTAGTTTATGTAATATTAGAAATCCTCTAATACCCTATAAAAAGTTAAATGGTCTCTCCATCTACCATTAATAAATAAATACCTTTCATTTAATCCAACTTCTTTAAACCCACAACTAGTTAATACATTTTTAGATCTTTCATTATCTACTAAAACAGAAGCTTCTAATCTATGTAGTTCAAGCTCATCTCTAGCATATTTTAATGCTATCCTTAAAGCTTCCTTCATATAGCCCTTCCCTTGATAATCCTTATCCATAGAGTACCCAATTATACCGCTTTTGAACACACCATACACTATATTAGATATTTTTATCTTCCCTATTAGCTTATCATCCTTATAGATTCCAAAATCAATACACTTACCAGACATTAACCCCTTATAACTCTCTAAAAGAATTTCTCTTTGTGCTTCTATAGTATAAAAGCTTTTATCTCTACTTGGTTCATAATCTCTTAGGTGATCTTCATTTCTAATATAATACTCTAATAAATCTTCTGAGTCCTCAGGGTTAAGATTTCTTAGTAATATATTTTTCCCCTTTAGTTTAACTATATAATTTCTTTGAATATTATTAAAGTCATTTCTATTAACACCAAAGCTAAGTTCATCTAGAAATATTCCATTTGAAAATAAATTTTCTGAAAATATTCCTTCTAAGGTGAATCCTAAGTCTAAAAAAACCTTATAATTAGTATTTTCATCTACTAAAATATTAACCTTATATGTATTATTATCCTTAAAGATAGCTCTCACTATACTTATTACTGACTCTCTTAGTAAATTATGCTTATCATTTTTAAAAAATTTTAATCTGATATTGCACTTTTTGCTTTCTTTATCTAATTCAGTAATAGTAAATCTTCCTATGAGAATATTATCTTTATCTTTAATAATATAATCATTAATATTTCCTTTTGATTGATCAATAGATATTGCTTTACTTTCGCTCATAACAAATTCTCCTAAGTAAATTATCATTACATAGTTATTATTATACAGATAAATACCTAAATTACACAACATTATTTTATAATCAAATCTTTAATGTAATTGTAAAACTAATTAACTATTAATACCTATTAAATCATACCTTTTCCAATAATATCAACAAAAACCACTTATATTATTAAATATTAAAATTATTTATAATACTTAATCTTTTCATAAATTATTCCTTTATAAAAAAATAATATTTTATATAACTACATTTTTAGATGTACATAAGTTTTAATAAAATTTCTATAGTTTATTAAGTTATTTCATGCTTAAAATATTTCTGTTGAGTAATTACACAATCAACTTATATAAAAATAAAAAAATTAATGCTTTCAATTTATGTAGTTTCATTTCAAAACTATTTTTTGTTTAAAATAACATAGTTACTCAAAATGTAGATTACTTATTCAAACATATATATAATATATTTAAATATTAAAATATTTATGGTAAAAGGAGTGAATTAAAATGAAGAAAATAGTTTTAGCTGGAGGATGTTTCTGGGGAGTAGAAGAATTCTTATCTAGAATTTCAGGAGTTATAAATACCGAGGTTGGATATGCTAATGGAAGGACTGAAAACCCAACCTACGAAGATGTTTGCTATAAAAATACTTACTTTGCTGAAGTATGTAAAGTTGAATATGACGATAGTAAAGTTTCTTTAGAAACTTTACTTAAAGAATATTGGTCAATAATAGATCCAACAACATTAAATAGACAAGGACCTGATGTTGGTAGCCAATATAGAACTGGAATATACTATACAAGTGAAGAAGATCTCCCTACTATACTTAAAAGTAAGGAAGAAAATCAAAAGAATTATGATAAAAAAATTATTACTGAAGTTACTCCATTAGTAAATTACTATAAAGCAGAAGAGTATCATCAAAAATATTTAAAGAAAAATCCTAATGGTTATTGCCATATAAAACTGTAATATAAAGCTATAATAAAAAACTCAGCTATTGAGTTCTTCTATATCATTTAGATATTGATAACTTCAATTTGCTGAGTTTTTATTATATATATGCTATATTTTTATTAATTAATCACTAGTTAGCTATAATACTAGCTCTCATTTTGTCAGTAGCTTCTTGTAATGATGTTTGCCATTCTTTAACTGTCTTACTTCCATTCATAACTGAATCGATAGTTCCAGCATAAACATCAGAATAAGTTAAACCTTCTACTGGTTCAGTTGCTGCAAATACTCCGATTAAAGCTTTTGCACCATTATCATACATCTTTAAAAGTTCTACTTGTAATGGATCTAAGAATTCAGTTGCTATTTCCATAGAACCATCTACTGGAACTACACCCTTAGCATCTTGTGCTATTATCTTAACTGCTTCATCACTATAAAGGTATGCCATAAATTCTTCTGCTAACTCTACATTTTCTGCATCCTTAGGAATATACATTTGTTCAATAAAGCTTACTGAATATTGATCTCCACCTTTTTCAAATGCTGGATAAGGCATGAATCCCCATTCAAATCCTTCTGCTCTAGGAGCATCCTTCATTTCCTCTGGTAACCAAGTACCATTAGGACTAAATAATACTTTATTATCTAAAACTAATTGTTGGTTATTCTTAAAACCTTGGTTATTAGCATTAGCTACAACTGTTGGCTCTAAGTAATCTTTAAGTTTTCCGAAAGTCTCAAAAGTTTTATTAGCAGCATCAGATGTCCAAACGCCTTCAGCATAATTCATTGCATCATCAAATGCTTGTTCACCACCAGCAGCAGCTAACATTGGTGGTATCATACAGTCTAAGTATCCTGCAGTTGGATATGCCCATAATGATATACCATCTGCTTTTGCTTTATCTCCTAAAGCAAACATTTCATCCCAAGTAGTTGGAAGCTCGTACCCTTTTTCTGCAAATAGTCCCTTATTATAGAATAATCCTGTTGGACTATAGAATAATGGTAATAAATAAGTTTTTCCATCTCCATATGGATTAGTCGCATAACTATCTATAAATCCTGGAAGTAATTTATCCTTAACTGTTACATCTTCACCAGGTATCTTTGTATCTAGCACCTTTGATAAATCATGTAATCCTTCTTCCTTAATCAATGTTTCTGTTAATGCATCTGGTCTACCAGTAGCTAAGTATATAAAATCCGGAACATTCCCTGCTTGTATTTGCGGACGAAGAACTTCTTCTATATTAGACTCAACTGTTAATTCTACAGTTACTCCCTCATGTTGCTTTTCGAAGCCTTCTTTTAGTTTTTCCCAATAAGCTTTCCCATATCCACCTTGGAACGCAGCTACCTTTAATACTTTGTTTTCTACAGCTCCACTATCAGTATCCTTACCATCACCATTACTTCCACAGCCTGTTAAAGTAGTTAGGGCCATAAGTGAACTTAATATTAAAGCTAATGTCCTTTTTTTCATTTTTATTCCTCCCTTTAAAACTCATTTAAATACCATAGTGTTTATAAATTTATTTTACATTATTGTAAACGTTATTAATATAATATTTTTGCTGATTATTGTATCTATGTTGCTAATTACTTTGACAACGAAATTTTATTGATATCTCTTATTGTAAATGTATAGTTCAGAAACTACGCCAATAAGACCTATAATCATCATTGCCAAGCCTGAATATCCAACAATTGAATTACCCTTAACAACTAGAAATATAAATATAATAAACGCAACAAACATAACAATTTTCTTTAACATAGTATCCCCCCTAGGGTTTTAGTAAATTATTATTTTATATCCATCCATCTTATTTCAGTTGGCTTAAGTTCAACTTCTATAAAGTTACCCTCACCATCATAAACTTTTGTCACTTGCTTTTCATTAGAATTATTAATAACTGCATATCTCTTTGATTCTATATAAGCTGAAACTTCACAGTATGAGTTATCTGCATACCATTTTTTCATTTCATTTTCTTTATTTGCTGCATAGAAACAAGCTCTGTTCAATATTCTAGTATTTTGTATTGAGTAAGGTAATCCTGCTATATATACAGCACGTCCTTTTCCGTATGTGTTAGCAGACATAAGTAAATCGCCATTTTCATACTTAATTATTTCTGTATTTTTACTTAATGAGTATATATTCTTTTGGCCTTCTCCAAAATCTATATCTTCAAATACGTCTTCTATAATAAAGTGTGAAGATACTTCTTCTTTAAAATACTTATCCGTACTTAATGAGAAGCCTAACTCTTTATCAACACCTAGTGCATTTGCTAATTGGAAGAAGTGCCCTCCACCTAAAGCTGCTGATGGTTCACCAATTCCTACAAATCCACCACCATTGTAAATCCACTCTCTTATAATTGATGTAACTTCCTCATCTAACCAGTTTTCTCCACCACTAAAGGCAGTACCAGCGTCCCCTGCATTAATTATTACATCTATATCCTTAAGAGTATCTTCATTCTTAATATCTTCAAAGTTTATAAATGAAACATCTAAACTCATACCGCTTAAAGCTTCTATAACTCCTAAATATGAATATATTTGCTTATACCATAATGCATGTGCAACCATATGAGTTTGCCAAGTTCTTAATTTACCCCAACAATTTAATATTGCTACTTTCAATCCACAATAAGGCTTATTTCCATCAATCGTATCATATATTTCTCTGAATTCATCACAAACTCCTTCTATATAATCTACAAACTTAGGGAACTTATATGCTAATGATAAGTATCCACCGTAACCTATTCTATCAACAGGTTTTCTCATTATAGCACGTCTAGCAGTTAACCAATTATCTCTAGCTTCTATAGTTGGATCATTTCCTTCATAGAATGTATCTGGGAAGAAATAAGGTAAAAATCTTCCTTCAGTATATTTAACACCTGGTATATCAGCAATCATTCTTAATGTTGCTCCTCCACCTACTGAACCAACTACTGCATCAAGTCCAATACCCTCGAAATATTTCCCATAAGGTTCTGTTCCTATCCAGTTATCTCCTAAGAACATCATAGCTTCTCTACCATGCTCATGAGTTATATCTACTAACTTCTTTACATTTTCAGATACAAACTTTTGAGTAAAGTCCATATAATCTAAGAAAGTTTTGCTTGGAACTCTAAAAGAACTATTATAATATCCTTGATCTATTATATCTTCAGGTCTTAACTTATACCCTTTAACCTTTTCAAATTCCCTTAACCCACCTGCACTTACACTAGAGCTATAACCAAACCAGTCAACATACTTTTCTTTTGCTCTATCATTGAAAACTAATGTGAAATGATAGAAGAAAGTTGTAAATCTTACTACATCAGCATCTGGATTTTCATCTAACCATTTATGCATAGCTTCAAAAATATATTTATTAGTCTTAGGCTGTCTTGCATCAAATGGCATTTCATGAGGCTTGTCTCCCCAGTTATTTGTAATATGATTATACATTTGTGTTGGATCCCATATGCAATATGCTAAGAATGAAACTGTATATTCATGCCAAGGTGTAACATTGTTAATGGTCACTTCTTGAGTTTCTTCATTATAACTCCAACTATCTAAAGATACTACTTCACCTGTTGTTCTATCTATTACTTCCCAGAATTCTTTTACATCATGGTAACTATCTGGCTTAACTTGCTCCTTAAAGTATCCTTCCATTATATCAATAACTAAAGTATCACTTTCAGCTAAATGATGTTTTGTCATTAAGTAAGTTTGTTGTAATTCTTCAGGATTCTTTTCTGCCCACTCATTATCTCCACGAGCAACAAAATATGTTGAATAAACTTTTCTAGCTAAATCTTTAATGTTTTTAGGAAGCTTAAACCCATCACAGTCTCTTATAGCATCTGCCCCCCACTTTTCTGCTATCTCCATCGTTTCTTTAATAAAATTATCATCAGTTGGAATTGTTATTCTACCCTTACTCATTTTTGTCCTCCTTATTATTCTTTAATACCACCTACGGTCATACCTTCTGTTAATTTCTTTTGTACTAATATATATAAAATCATTGTTGGTATCATAACGATTACTAGCCCTGCGTATAGAGCACCATAATCTGTTGCAGTTTTTTGTACTTGCATTAAGTTTATTAATCCAAGAGGTAATGTCTTTGCCTTGTTTGGCAATAATGTTAAAGCAATTATATATTCATTCCAGAATCCTAGAAAATTAAATAATATAACTGTGATTATACTTGGCTTTGCCATAGGCATTATTACATGAATTAATGTTTTCAAATTACTACATCCATCTACATAAGCTGCTTCCTCATAAGCCTTAGGTAATGATTTAAAGAATGTTGTAAGAAGATGTATAGTAAATGGTAATGCTGTTGCAGCATATATAATACTTAAAACTATCCTACTATCTAAAAATACAGTCATACTAGCTGGAAGCTCAAAAATTCTTCTAATATACTTTTCTCCATCTAGAACTAATAAAAATATTGGAACTACAATATAGTTAACATTTATAAATAATCCAGCTGAAAATAATAAGTTTAAGAACTTTTTAGTTTTAAATTCAAATCTTGATAATACATAGGCTGCTGGTATAGAAACAACTAATAATATTATCAAAGCTAGTCCAGTTACTATAATGGAATTTACAAAGTATTCTCCCATATTAGCTTCCACAAAAGCCTTTTTGAAGTTTTCAAAGTAAAATCCTTGAGGTAATGCCCATGGATTTCCATAGAATTCTGATTTATGTTTAAATGATGCTAGGATTGCCCATCCTAAAGGAATTAATATACTAAGAGCAAATATACCTAAACATAAATAAGTAAATATTTTTACAAGTTTTTCTGTTGATATCGTTTTGTTTGACTTCTCCATATTAATCCCCCCCTTAAAACTCAATTACATCTCTTTTAGTTGCTTTACTTACAAATAAAGATAAACCAAATGAGAATATAAATATTACTACTCCAATAGCCATTCCATATCCATAGGATGAATTAGAGTAAGCTTGCTTGTACATATAACTTAAGAATACTTCTGAGGAGCCATCTGGCCCTCCTGCAGTCATAACCTTTACAAATAAGAAACTTAAGTTTATGGTACTTATTATAAAGAAAGTTAATGTTGTTCTTATAACATTCCAAACTAAAGGTAATGTTATTTGGAAAAATTGTTGTAGCCTTGAAGCCCCTTCTAAATCTGCAGCTTCATATAAACTATCTGGAATACTACTCATACTTGCCATATACATAACCATGTAATATCCAACTGCTTGCCATATCATTGCAAAGGCTATACACCATATTACAATCTTCTGATCTCCAAGCCACATCCTTTTTAGGTTGTCCAATCCTAAGGCACCTAATGAAGAATTCACTATTCCTTTCTCAGGATCTAAAATCGCTGAGAATATAGCAGATATTACAACTACTGATAATATGTTAGGAAAATAAAAAACTACTCTAAAGAAGTTCTTAAACCTTGTATCCTTTCTAGTTAATACAGCAGCTGATGCTATTGCTAGAACCATAGTTATTATAGTTACTATTACTAATAAAAATATTGTGTTTTGAAATGCTTTAATAAAATTGGTGTCTTTTAGTAATATTGCAAAATTATCAAATCCTACAAATTTCTTGTTGTTTGATAATCCACCCCATTTAAATAGTGACATCCAAAATACATTTATAGTTGGAATTACCATAAATACGGTGAACAGTATAAGTGCAGGAATTACGGAAAACCCAATAAACACCTTGTTTACAGTACTTTTTTTACGCATCCTTATCGACGCTCCCCTCATATTCTCTCTGTGTCTATACATTAATTGTATTCGTTTGTAATCTTTTACACAATAATATTGTTGCTTTATTTTTGTGTAAAGTTGCTATCACTAACAAGTTATCTTTTTATATATCTTGTGATATAATATATGTAATCTATTTTCATTGGAGGTATAAAATGGGTAATACACGGTATTTAATTGACAAGCATAATGCTGATCCTAATTATGAGCTTCTCTATATTAGTAAGTCAAAATTTGAAAACGATTGGCATAGCACTGCTCACTTTCATCCTTTTACAGAAATATTCTTTATTACTAATGGTCAAGGTACCTTTTTACTAGATGATAAGATAGTTAAGGTAACCAAATGGGATCTTATCATAATTAATCCAAATTGCTTACATACTGAAAAGTCTTCTCTTTCAGATGTTCCTTTGGAATATACAGTCCTCGGAGTGGACAATCTATTGCTAAATTTCCCTGAATCATATAGCTTAATTGATAATGATAGGCAAATTAAACAATATATAATTAAGAATTGCTTTAGAGACAAAGATGTTATATTAGATTATTTTGATCGATTAATATTAGAGGTCGAGCATAAAGCTTTTAATTATGAACTGGCCTGTAAAAGCATGCTAATACTATTTATAACTCACATTATTCGTACTACTACATCCTCTCTATTCATAGAAGAATCTCAAGAAAAAATTAATTTAGAATGCATGAAAATTAAAAACTATATAGATGCGCACTATTCACAGAATATAACTTTAGATTTTTTATCAGACCTATCTTATATGAACAAATTCCATTTAGTCCATACTTTCACAAAAGAAATAGGAGTATCTCCTATTAATTATGTAATAACTAGACGAATACAAGAAGCAAAAAACTTACTTGCAACTACTAATTATTCAATAAGAGATATAGCCTCAATAGTTGGTTTTTCTAACTCATCCTACTTTAGTCAGATGTTTAGAAAAGTCTCTGGTGTATCTCCTAAGAGCTATAGAATTGAAAATTCTGTTTTAGAAAAGATTTAAAGAAAAATGGGCTGTCTATAAAGATAGCCCATTTAAAAATAATTCAAATTTAAAAACTCCATAGGAGTTTTTTCTTTAATTTTACATTATTCATTGTGCGCTAGCACTCTACTATTCAATTTCTAAAATAGATTTAACTACTTCTCCACCTAATATCATTCCAGCTACTGGGGGCACAAATGATATACTTCCTGGTATTTGTCTCTTAGATGCACATTTTTTAGTTCCACCTGTACAAATACATCCAGTCTTACAAGTTACTACATCTTCTTCTCTAGGCTTTCTTGGTTTTTCTTCTGAGTAAACAACTTTTAATTTCTTTACTCCTCTTTTTCTAAGTTCATATCTCATAACCTTAGCAAGTGGACAAACCTTAGTATCATATATATCTGCAACCTTAAATTGAGTAGGATCTAATTTGTTTCCAGTACCCATAGATGCTATTATATTAATTCCTTTTTCATAGCAATACTCAGCTAATGCAATTTTGGCAGATACTGTATCTATAGCATCTATTACGTAATCAACATCATCAGGTATTAAATCACTTAAGTTCTTAGGTGTTACAAATATTTGATGAGTAATAACATTACATTTTCTATTAATAGACAGTATTCTTTCCTTCATTACTTCTACTTTTACTTTACTTACAGTTTGATATGTTGCATGTATTTGTCTATTTAAATTAGTTAGGCATACTGTGTCATCATCTACTAATATTACAGTTCCAACTCCAGCTCTAGTTAAAGCTTCTACCGCAAAGCTTCCTACACCACCAACACCAAAAACCATAACTTTAGCATTCTTTAGCTTTCCTAGTCCATCATTCCCTATAAGTAATTCTGTTCTAGATAATGGATGTTGTATCATTTATATTTCTCTCCTTTTTATCTACCTTTAAAATATATAAATATAATATATCTTATTTTAGACTATTATAAAGCTTTAAACAACAATATTTTTCTTTCAAAACTTGTAAATTTAACAAATAGCATAAACTTATATTTTATTTAAATGAGTTAAATAATATGGTACTATATTAAAAGATTATGTTTTAATAAATAAATTTCAAGGAGGAAATTTTATGATTTTAGGTATTGTAAGTGCTATGCAAGAAGAATTAGATCTTCTTCTAAAAGATATGACTATAAATGAAGAAACTAAAAAAGCAAATATGACTTTTTACAAAGGAACCTTAGATAATAAGGATATTATAGCTGTAGTATGTGGAATAGGTAAGGTTAATGCTGCTGTTTGTTCACAAATTTTAATATCTGAATTTAAAGTAACTTCTATAATAAATGTTGGAGTTGCTGGTGGAATAGGTAAAGATATATATCCAGGAGATGTAGTTGTTGGAACTAACTTAGTCCAACATGATATGGATACAACAGTTTTTGGTGACCCACATGGTCAAATTCCTAGATTAGATACTTTTGACTTTAAATGTGATGAAGCTTTAGTTAAAGCATCTTTAGAAGCTTGTGAAGAAATAAAAGAAATTAACACTTTCTCTGGTAGAATAATTTCTGGTGATCAATTTATATCAAGCGTTGAAAAAATTCAATGGTTTGAAAAAGAGTTTAATGCTATGGCTTGTGAGATGGAAGGAGCTAGTATTGCTCAAGTTTGTTATTTAAACAATATTCCTTTTGTAGTTATTAGATCTATTTCTGATAATGCTAATAATGGAGCTCATATGGATTATGAAAAATTCATTCCTATAGCTGTTAGAAACTCAACTATATTATTAAAAAATATAATACGTAAGTTGTAATAAAGACTATTATAAGAAATACATATTATCTTACATACGAACTACCAAAATCCAAATCTAATGTAAGATAATATGTATTTTATTGTTTTTTCAAGAAAAGACCAATTCTTATTTTATGAAAAATTTTTAAAATATAGGTTAAAAAGCCTTAAACTTATCTTTACTAACACCACAAACAGGACACTTCTCTACTTGATCCCCTATTTCAGTAAAGCCGCATATTGGACAGATATAAATAATTTCATTACCTATATCTTCACCTTTTTTAGCTTTATCTTGAGCTTCTTTAAATAATTTTGCATGTATTTTTTCTGCCTCTAAGGCATAATGAAATGTTCTTTGTGCATCCTTCTCATTTTGAAACTTAGCTGCTTCTAAATAAACTGGATACATTTGATCAATTTCATGTAATTCACCATCAATGGCACCTTGAAGATTTTCAACTGTATTAGTATGACCAAATACAGCCCCCGCAGTTACAGTCTTATCTTCAATTGGTTTATTTAAAGCATTAAAATGATTGTTAGCATGACACCACTCTGCATAAGCTATTCCTCTAAAGAGTCTTGCTATGTTAGGAAACTTCTCTTTTTCAGCGGCATTTGCCCAAATAGTATATCTCATATGAGCCATACTCTCTCCACCATAAGCTGAACATAAAAAATCTACTGTCATTGCATTATTTACTGACATTTTTAAACACATCCTTTCAATCTATATATGTTTCAATAAATAATATACATTTTAAGTACCTATATCACTTTGAGTGAAAAATAATTTTAAAATGTAAATTACATTAATTGAAAACATCGATCTTTTAATTTTTATATAAGTTGATTTTGTATTTACTTAACTGAAACATTTTTTATCACTGAACTAATTTAATAAAATGTAAAAACTTTATTACAACTTATACATCTTAATTATTCCATAAAAGTCAAATTTAATTCACTTATGTATAAATTTCTTAAAATAAATAAGAGTAAGACTTTATGATCAATATTGGATGAAACCTATAATCATTAAATCTTACTCTTTAATTCTATTATTATCTGTTCACTGTTTTCTGTTAGTGAAACTTTTTATTCATTGCTTTATTTTATTTGTA
>JAHAIU010000489.1 GCA_018372555.1 Clostridium sp. | reverse complement strand
TGAAAACATTGGTACTAAGAATAATTGTAAGTCTTTTAAAATTATCTTCTTTAATAATTTATCAACCCAGTAGTAAATAAACATTGCAACAAATATAGGAAATACAGTAGATGCATAATCAATAGGTGTTACTGTCATACCTAAGAAGTCTACAACTCCTTCTGATCCAATTAATCCAGTATAACTTGGATCTAAAAGTGCAGCACCTATAGCTCCACCAACAAACATATTTCCGCCTAATTTCTTAGATAAAGTTATACCTAAGAATACAGGTAGTAAATAGAATACTCCATTTCCTGCAGCTGATAATATAGCATAAGTAGTAGTTGAATCAGACATCCATCCAAATGATGTTAATACAGTTAATAAAGCTTTTACCATTCCTGCACCTGCTAAAGCTGGTATTAATGGTGAAAAAGCACCTGATATAACTTCAAAAAGCATAGATATTATAGAAACCTTCTCACCTTTTTCTTCAGATGAAGCTTCTTTTAATCCTAACTTTTTAGTAATAGTATCATAATAATCACTAACCTTGTTACCAATTACTACTTGATATTGTCCACCACTATTAACAACGGATAATACATCCTTCATTTTTTCTAATTCAGCTTTATTTGCAACTGAAGTTTTCTTTAACTTAAAACGTAATCTTGTAGCACAGTGTACTAAACTAACTACATTTTCTTTTCCACCAACTAATTTTATAATTTCTTCAGATTCTCTTTCAAATTTCATTATAAAACTCCTCCCAAAATACTTAGATATATAAGCTTTTAAAAGCTTTAAATATTGTTAAGTTCTATTTCCTATTAGAAATATTTAAGATATGAAGTTATCTTAAATACTTATATAAAAATTAAATAATCAATACTTTCAATTATGATATTTTATTTAAGAATATTTTTATAATTCCATAAAACTATAGCTGTAAATCAGTAATTGAAAGGTAAATATATAAGTTGTAATAAAGTTTTTACATTTTATTAAATTAGTTCATATAAAAACCTTCAGTTAAGTAAATACAGAATCAACTTATATAAAAATTAAAAGATTGCAGCTTTCAATTAATGTAATTTAAACTTTTAATTATTTTTCACGTCAAAAAATATAGACACTTAAAATGTAGACTAATTATTGAAACATATATATTTATATAAAAAGTTATGAATATAATAATTCTAAAAACTCGGCCAAGATTTTAAATTTTAAAATTATTTTTCATACTTTATTAAAAGCAAAAAATTAAAAACAAAAAGACCTAAGCTTATTAAGATAGTCCGAGTATAAACTATGTACACAAATATAATCTCTGCATGCAAATATAATATCTACATGAAAATATAATCTCTGCATACAAATATAATTATCTATGGAATTATAATTTTATATAGTTCCATAGCCTTATATTTCATAGTTAAATGACTAATCTCTTAAACTTAGGTCACGCCTGCCAAACAGTAACGATCCTACAATATTTATTTA
>JAHAIU010000488.1 GCA_018372555.1 Clostridium sp. | reverse complement strand
ATTAGCCAGTATTCTTCCACACCAGATGAAAGAATAAATACTATTTTAATTAGTGCTTTAATTAATGATTGTGTAAATTTAACTTTCCTTTATAATGAATTGGGATTATCCGTTACTACTAAGAAAAATGATACAAAGCTATTAAAAACAATATTAGAGGAAAGGAATTTAAAATTAACTGTTTTAAAAAAGAAAGGGATAAAAATTGAGGGGGATGAAAGAATCTTTAGGTTGCTTGTTATAAAACAATTACAACTAATAATGGATGTAAATATTGATTATAAGTTAGAAAGAAGAAAAGCAAATAACCCTTTCGAAAACTATGCTTTTAACTTATTTATTGAAAAAATATCCTCCTACAATAGCATTATAAATGAAAAGCTCTTATACTTTATAAATAATATTAAGGTAAATATATCTTATTTATCACGGAAGTTTTTAGTTCTATATTTATCAGTTTCAGTATTCCGCCAAGAAAACGCTTACCACTTAACCTCTATTACTAATGTTCCAATAAAAGTTACTAACCATAGAATCTTTAATAGTGATCTTGAGAATAAAGAATTTAGCAATATAGTTGCAATACTAGATACTAATCCATCACAGCCCTTCCCCTTTGATGAAAAATTATTAAAGCTGTCTAATATATTTGTAGATAATTTACTATTAGATATTAAGGCAAATATTATAAAGAAGGATCAATTTATAAAAGAAGTATATTATTTTATGTACAAGCAGATTTCTTCACACTACTTAGATGTGTACTTTGATGATAAGACAGTAAATAACGTTGAAATAGCTTTGCCAGAAATTCATAAAATTATTTCCATTAACCAAATTATTTTTAAAGATAAATACAATATTGAGCTTAATAATATTCAGGTTTCAACACTATCACTGATAGCTAAAAAATGGCTGAATATAACTGCCTCAGTTAAAAGAAAAAGCTTAAAAATAATTTTAGTAACAAATATAGTATATGAAAGAATTCAATTTTTTGAAGAACTAATAAAATCCTACTACGATGTTACACTAGTGGGAGTATTCACCCTTTATGATATAGAAAAAATTAAAACTATAGATTATGACTTTATAATATTATTTTCAAATAGAATGCTATCCGTAATAAAAGAGCAGTTTAAAAATGCAATAAAGGTAAACTTCTTCTTAAGCGATGAAGATATTAAAATACTAAATAGCTATGGCTTTAACCCATCAAAGAAAAGAATCTTAATTAATGACTTTATAAAGGAAATAGAAAACTTGAAACCTACAGGCAATCTTGAAATTATAGAATATATAAAAGAAAACTATCCAGATTACTTTTTATAAAAAGGAGCTGTCGCACAATAAAAAATTAAGAATGAATAATAAAAAAACTCCTGAAAGAGTTTTGAAAAGAAGTTAATTTAAGTAATTCTGTAAGAATTACATCAATAATTCTTCATTTTTAATTTTTAATTCTTAATTTGGGCTGTTTGTGCGAC
>JAHAIU010000487.1 GCA_018372555.1 Clostridium sp. | reverse complement strand
GCCAGCAGTATGGATAAATAAAGATCAAAGGGAAGAAGCTGAAATTAAAGGATTAACAGTAGTTGATCCAACAACAGTTATGGTTACTCATTTAACTGAGACTATTAAAGCACATTCATATGAATTACTTGGAAGACAAGAAGTTCAATTAATAGTTGATAATACTAAGGAGAAATATAGTGCTGTAGTAGATGAACTTATACCAGATTTAATGACAATAGGTGAGCTTCAAAAGGTTTTACAAAATCTTTTAAGAGAAAAAGTTCCAATAAAAGATATGGTTACTATAATGGAATCATTAGCTGATAACTCAAGATTAACTAAGGATTTAGAATTATTAACAGAATATGTTAGATTCTCATTAGCTAGAACTATTTGTAATACAATTATAGATGAGGATAAGAGTATAACTGTTGTAACTTTATCAGCTCAAATTGAAGAAATAGTTTCAGCAAATACACAGAAATCTATACAAGGATCTTTCCCAGCAGTAGATCCTGATACAACAACTAAGATTTTTAATAGTGTAAGAGATACTATAGATAGGGTTTACTTCTATAATAATCAACCAGTTATATTAGTTTCACCAAATATAAGACCTGTTTTTAGAAAGTTAATAGAAATGGTATTTCCACATGTTATGGTAATTTCATTAAATGAAATACCAAATGATGTTGAAATAAAAACAGAAGGAGTTGTATCACTATAATGCTTATTAAAAAGTACTTAGTAAAAAATATGAATGAAGCTATGACGAGAATCAGATATGAATTGGGTAAGGATGCTATTATTATAAGCAAAAGAAAAGTAAGAGAATCAGGCATTAAAGGATATTTTAAACCTAAATTAATAGAAGTTACAGCTGCATTAGAAAATAGCAAATTAGATAAGAAACAAAGTAAGAAAGCTTCAGAAGTAGAAAATTTTAAGGAGTCACTAAATAGCATAAAGAGTATTTTTGATAAAGAAGAAGTTAAAGCTCATGAAGATAGAAGAGTTAAAATAGAAGAGCCTAGTATTTCAGTAAAAGAAGATACTATTAATGATGATGCTTTAAAGTATGAAGTAAAAGAAATTAAGAAATTATTAGATAAAGTTATTAAAAATACTAATAAAGAAAAAGAATCTTTAGTAGCTGTTGATTTTTTAAGGAGTATGGATATAGAAGAAACTCTATTAGGAGACATAAATTTAGAAAAATATGATGATATTGAAATATTCAAAGAAGAATTTAAGGAAGTATTAAAGAAAGATATAGAAGTATCAAATAAGGATCTAAGAGGAAAAGTAGTTCTAATTGGGCCAACAGGAGTAGGGAAGACTACTACCATTGCAAAACTAGCTGGTAGACTTGCTCTTATTGAAAAGAAAAAAGTTGGATTAATTACAATAGATACTTATAGAATAGGTGCTGTAGAGCAATTAAAAACTTATGCAGAAATTATGAATATACCATTTAAAGTAGTAATTACATTAAAAGAAATGGAAGAAGCTATT
>JAHAIU010000486.1 GCA_018372555.1 Clostridium sp. | reverse complement strand
TATGATTATGATGATTTAGAAAAGAAATTGCTTGGTTGGGATAAAGATGATGAGGAAGGAGCTGTATAAGATGAAAGCAGTAATAAACAGTAATTCATTGATTGAAATATCAAAGTTAATAAAAGCTGATGAATTTAGTGTTGTAGTAAAAGATGAAGATGTAAAAATAATAGGTACAAACACATATGAAAATGAATCATATATTGAACAAGTTGTTATTAAAGAAAATAGCTATGGAAATGAGAAAAATGGATATAAAACAATTCCAAGAAATGTTATACAGCTATTTCCTAAAAACACAACTCTGATAATTGATGATGATTATATCAAATCAGAAGATCAAGAAATTAAACTGGAGTATGAAGCGGAAGAAAGTAACGAGATTAAATTCCAGAGTAAGAAAAATGCTATAATATCAAACTTTGGTGAAATGACAGAAGGAAAATATGCAGTATCAAGAGCTGAAACTAGACCAGTATTAAAATGCATGTATATAAATAAAAGTGATATTGTAGCTCTTGATGGGTACAGAATGAGTGTAAGAAGCTATAACAATCAAGTTAAAAACGATTCCATAATTATTCCAAGCTTTATAGTAGATAAATTCAATAAATTTAATAAAAAAGATGTAGCTTTTATATTTGAAAATGATGATTATGTACGTTGTTGTTTTGGAAATATAAATATTGTTTGTAGTAGGCATGTGGGAGTTGATTTTATAGACTATAATGCATTATTGCCTAAAGAAAGCAAAATAGAAGTAACAATAGATCCAAGTGAAGTAGTTAGCATATGCGATAAAATATTAAAATTTGGTTTAGATTCAAAGCTAATAAGAATGAATTTTAAAAAGAATAAATCTGAAATATCATTTAAAACATATGATGTTGAATTTAAAAAATCCTTTAAGTCAAATTTGCAAGGTGAGGAAATAGAGATGGCTTTTAATCCTAAATATATTGTTGATGCATTAAAAAATTATAAAGGACAGGCAATATTAAAAATAGTCGATGAGATATCACCTATGTTAATTACAGATGGAGATAAAAAGAAAGATTTGGTATTACCTATAAGATTAATGAGGTGATATTAATGAAATTAATACAAATTAAAGGTCAGATAAGTTTGTTTGATGATCAACCAAAGACAATTAATATACCATTACCTAAAGAAGAAACCAAAGATAATCCTGTATTTTTAAATCTTATTGATAAATATAGAAATTTATGTGCAAGAATAGCGAGAGTAGAAGATAAGCTATATATCGAAATTGATGATAAAACCTTGTCTTTTAAACAGGATGGAGAATTATCAGGGATATTTATAAAAGATATGTTGTTGAGACCAAAAGATGAAATCATAGTTGCAAATGAGTATAAGCCAATTACAGAGGAACAAAAGCAAACTTTACAAAAGATAAAGACAGATAAGTTTATAAAGCGTAAGTCGGATAATAATATTTTAATTCAATTTGATAAGTTCTGCATAGCTATATATCC
>JAHAIU010000485.1 GCA_018372555.1 Clostridium sp. | reverse complement strand
TACTACAGTCAATTCATCCTTTTGACTTCCTAAGTTCATCATAGTATATACAAAGTTCTTTCCTACATATCCATAAAGCCAAGCTGTTCTTACTATATAGTACTTTGAAGAAAATTCTCTTACATACTCTTCACCTTTAAGCTTCGTTTTACCATAAACACTGTAAGGTGCTGTTAAATCAAATTCAGTTAATGGTGTTTCACCTACTCCACTAAAAACATAGTCAGTTGAAACTTGAACTATTTTAGCATCAATTTCTTCACAAACTAAGCTTAAATTTCTAGGTCCTATAGCATTTATTTTAAAAGCTAAATCCCTATTGCTTTCACATCCATCTACATTAGTAGCTGCAGCACAGTTAATAACTACATCTGGTTTTATTTCATTTAGAACTCTTCTAACATCTTCTAATTTAGTTATATCTAATTCTTCAATATCTAAAGGAAAAATTTCAGCATTTTTTATATTTTCACTAACTCTTCCGATTTCTGCTTGACCTGTTTTGACTATATCTTGAAGTTCGTTCCCTAATTGTCCCTTAGCCCCTGTTATTAATATCTTCATACTATCTCTCCTATAATTAGACCCCTACTAAAAAAATAGGAGCAAATTAATTTTATTAATTCAATTAATGAAACTCCTGCTCCTTCGTCGCATGAGTGCATACCTATGTAACTTCCAATGTCAAAATATAAAATATTGGTTGTCAGTTAAGTGCAAATTACACAAAATCAAAGATTTTGATTCTTACTTATATTCAAAAGGTAAATCTAATTCCTTTAAAGTTTTTTGATTCTTATCTTTATCAGATAATAGTATTTCTTCAATTCCATCTAAAGGCCATTCTATTCCTACTTCTGGATCATTCCATAAAAGTCCACTATCGTACTCTGGAGCATAGAAATCTGTACATTTATAATTAAATGTAGCAGTATCTGAAACTACTAAAAATCCATGAGCAAAACCTTCTGGAACGTAGAATTGCTTCTTGTTTTCAGAAGTTAATAAAACTCCTTCCCACATTCCAAATGTCGGTGAGCCTTTTCTCAGGTCTACTGCAACATCATATACAGCTCCCTCAGTTACTCTAACAAGCTTTCCTTGAGTATGCTTAGTTTGAAAATGCATTCCTCTTAAAACGCCCTTTTTGGATTTAGATTCATTATCTTGTACAAACTCCATAGTTAATCCAGCTTCTACGAAATCATTTCTATTATAACTTTCCATAAAATAACCTCTGTTATCCCCAAACACCTTAGGTTCTATTATGTATAAGTCTTTAATTTTCGTTTCTTTAAAATTAAAATTACCCATAATTACATCTCCTAATCTATTTCTTCTTAGCTTCTAACTCTTCAACCACATCTACTAAGTATTTTCCATATCCAGTCTTCATTAAAGGTTTAGCAAGTTCTTTTACTTCATCAGCTGTTATCCAACCTTTTCTATAAGATATTTCTTCAAGACATGCTATGTATGTTCCTTGAGTATTTTGAACTGCTTC
>JAHAIU010000063.1 GCA_018372555.1 Clostridium sp. | reverse complement strand
AAAGTTTATTTCTATCATAAAATGTGTAATAAAGTTTATGATATTATAGAAAAGGAGCTATCGCTAGCGGATTTTTTTATCCACTATTGCGACAGCTCCATCTTTCTATTTTATAGTTTTAATTTTACTTTAACTTTTAATTTTTTTGTTTTACATAATGAATATAATAAGAGCACTAGGAATATATATAAGTATAGAAAGAGGGGGATGGTAAAATGAAGTACACAAAGTATAATTACAAAAGGAAGAATCATGGAGCGAACCTTTTGACTTCTTTAATGATAACTACTCTATCAGCTGTTGCTATAGGTTTAATAGCAGCTTGGCTGTTACTTAAAATTATTCCTGACTTAAATAAATTGAAAGCTACAGATGCTAAAATCCCTATAGATGAGAACGTAAGTAATAAAGAGGAAGAAATTGAAAATTACTCTTTAATTCAATGTGGATACTTCTCTAAAGAAGAGAATGCAAAGCAAGTTTTAGGAAAGATTCCTTCAGACTACGATTCTTTTATTGCAAAAGATTCAGATGGAAAGTATAGAGTAATAGCAGGAATAACAAAGGAAGCAGATAGTAGTGAGGTTATTGAAGGATTAAAAGGAAATGGTGTTGAGGCAATCAAAGTAAATTTACCATTAGATAAAAATAATGAAGTTGAAGGACAAATACTTGCAATTACAGAAGGATATTTAGAAATATTAAATACTGCAAAAAAGGATGATGTTAAGGAAGTTAATACTAATGATTTTAAAATTTGGTCTAAAGAACTTCCAGAATTATCTGAAGGGGAAAAAGTAGAAATATTAAAAGAATATAAGGCACATATAGATACGTTAAATGAAAATATTGGCAAGGAAAATATAGCAGCTGAGTTAGAATATATTTATTCAGTACTAAGCAAAATAAAAGTATAAAAGTGTCGTATTAAAAAAAAATAACAAAACTATTACAATTAAATAAAAATTGAATAAAGAGAGGCAAAGCTACTTGTTTCAAAGCTTATATAATGATAAACTATATTAGATATAAGGTAAGAACAAATATCTTTGTCTTTATTTTTGTGTTTTAGTTAAACCTTTTGTAGAGACTAAAAATATGCACAATTTAGGAAGTGATAAGTTTGAAATATGTATTAGCTTCTGGATCTTTAAGAAGACAAGAATTATTACATAGGATAGTAGATGACTTTGAAATATTAGTAAGTGATTTTGATGAGGATTCTGTTGCTTTTAATGGAAATGTTGAAGAATATGTAATAAATTTAGCTAAAGGAAAAGCTTTAAGCACTAAAGAATGTCTTCAAGAAAATGCAATAATAATTGCAGGAGATACAATAGTTGTACTAGAAGATAAGATTTTAGGAAAACCTAAAAATGAAGAAGATGCCTATAATATGTTACAAAATCTAAGTGGTAAAACTCATAGAGTATATTCAGGTATAGTACTTATAAATATGTACAATAATAAGATAGAGGAAGCTTCTCTTTATACTGAAGTTAGAATATCTAATTTATCAGATGAGGAAATAAGAGATTACATAAAAACTGGAGAGCCACTAGATAAAGCTGGAGCTTATGGAATTCAAGGCTTTGGAGGAGTGTTTGTTGAGGGTATAAATGGATGCTACTATAATGTAGTGGGATTACCATTGAACCTTTTAAATAAAATGCTTAAAAAGATTAAGGAATAGGCAATTTGGCAATATTTATAATAAATTACAATTTTGAGGTGTGAAATGAGTAATATTAAAGTTATAGATATGCCAGAAGAGGAAAGACCTGTAGAAAAGCTCTTAATAAGTGGACCTGAATCTTTAAATAATGCAGAACTTCTTGCAATTATTTTAAGGACAGGGACTAAAGAGGAAAATATAATCACTTTAAGCAATCGAATAATATCTGAATTAGATGGACTAGAAGGTTTATTAGATGCTGGTATTGAAGAAATAACTAGGATAAAAGGTATTAAAAATAAAAAGGCTAGTCAAATTTTAGCTGTAGGAGAATTAGTTAGGAGAATAAGTAAAGCCGTTTTACTTAAGGAAAGAGATAAAATTTCTTCTCCAAATGATATAGCAAAAATTTTAATGAAGGATATGGTGTTTTTAAAACAAGAGGTTTTAAAATTAGTAATGCTAGACACTAAGAATAACATAATAGGACTAAAGGATGTCTTTGTTGGAAGTTTAAATACTTCAATAGTTCATCCAAGGGAGATTTTTAAAGAAGCTCTTAAAAGAAGTAGTTCTAGTATAATAGTTTGTCATAATCATCCTTCAGGGGATCCAACTCCAAGTAAGGAGGATATTGATATAACGATTAGGTTAAAAGAATGTGGTAAGATAATAGGAATTGATCTATTAGATCATTTAATAATTGGAAAAAATCAGTATATAAGTTTGAAAGAAAAAGGAATAATATAAACGAAAGGGGAATTCAAATGGGATTTTTCAGTAGTAATAAGGATATGGGAATAGATTTAGGAACAGCAAATACGCTTGTTTTTGTAAAAGGTAAAGGTGTAGTTTTAAGTGAACCTTCAGTTGTAGCAATAAATAGTACAACTAGAAAACCTTTAGCAGTAGGTGCTGAAGCTAAATTAATGATAGGAAGAACTCCAGGAAATATAATTGCTATTAGACCATTAAAAGATGGGGTTATAGCGGATTTTGATATAGCACAAACAATGCTTAAGAAATTAATAGAAAAGGTTGCTAGCAAAAGTGCCTTTACTAGCCCAAGAATAATAGTATGCTATCCATCAGGTGTAACAGAAGTTGAAAGAAGAGCTATAGAAGAAGCAGCAAAGTTTGCTGGAGCTAGAGATGTAGTTTTAATGGAAGAGCCAATGGCTGCAGCTATTGGAGCTGGACTTCCTGTAGGAGAGCCTACTGGTAGCATGATAGTTGATATCGGTGGAGGAACTACAGAAGTAGCTATAATTTCTTTAGGGGGAATAGTTACAAGCAAATCATTAAGAGTTGCTGGAGATGAATTAGACCAAGCAATTATCGCTTATATAAAGAAAGAATTTAACTTAATGATAGGTGAAAGAACAGCAGAACAAGTAAAGATGGAATTAGGTTCAGCTTATAAGGTAGATGATGAAGTAAGAGAAATGGACATAAAGGGAAGAGATATGATAACTGGTCTTCCAAAGACTGTTAAAGTTTCAGAAGATCAAATTAGAGAAGCATTAAAGGAACCTGTTTATGCTATCATAGAATCAATTAAGACAACTTTAGAAAAGACACCACCTGAATTAGCATCAGACATAATGGAAAAAGGAATAATGTTAGCTGGTGGCGGAGCTTTACTTAGAGGATTAGATTCACTAATTAACTATGAAACAAATATGCCTGTTCACATTGCAGAATCACCACTTGATTGTGTTGTTTTAGGAGCAGGAAAAGCATTAGATAATTTTGATGAACTAAGTAGAACTCAAAGAGGTCAATAATGAAGCTCTTTAAGAATAAACTGGCAGTAACTGTAATAGTGCTGTCAGTTGCCTTTTTAGGAATAATTATTTACACAGTTAATAGTGATAGTAAAGGTGCTCTATCAAGTGGTGCAGGTAGTACAATAAATCCATTGCAAAAAGTTGTTTACTCTATTAGTGATAAAGTAAAACAAACTTTAGACTTTTTTCTTAATTTCTCAGAAGTAAAAGATGAAAATAAAGAGTTAATAAAGGAAAATATTGAACTTAAAAATAAGTTATTAGAGTATGATAAGCTTAAGGAAGAAAATGATAGGTTAAGAGAAGTACTTAACTTTGCAGATTCTAAAAACAGTTATGAATATATTGGATGTGAAATTATAGGATATAGCGGAGAAAGTTATACTCAAGGATATGTTATAAATAAGGGTGAAAATGATGGGCTTAAAAAAGGTATGGTAGTAGTTGCTGATAAAGGTCTTGTGGGACAGGTTACCAGTACAGGATCTAATTGGGCGATAGTCGAAAGCTTATTAAGTGAAAACATAGCTGTATCTGTTATGGTAAGTAGTACTAGAGAAACTACAGGTATATTAGAAGGATATGTAACACGTAGTAATGATGGGTTAACTAAGGTTACAAACTTACCTGTTAATTCTGATATAAAAGAAGGAGATGTTATATTAACTTCAGGGCTTGGACAGATTTATCCTAAGGAAGTCAGAATTGGTGAAGTAGTGTCAGTAGAAACAGATGATATTAGAGTTATGAAAACTGCAATAGTAAAGCCATATGTTGACTTTAGTAATCTTGAGGATTTATTTGTTATTATTCCTACAGAAACTAGGGAAGTAAAATATGAGAATTAGAGGGTAGTTTATGAAGAAGTGGATTTTAATTTTAATTTCGTTATTACTTTTAATATTAGATAACTCTCTTATGCCTTTCTTTTCTATAAAAGGTGCTTACCCAACTTTGATTTTCACATTTGCAATAGCTTATTCAATTATTTATGGAAGAAAAGAAGCTGTTATTATAGGGGTAACTTCAGGGTTACTACAAGATATATTTTTTTATAATGGTTTTGGAGTAAACTCTCTTATAAATATGCTTTTATGCCTACTAGCAGCAATTATAGGTGAAAACATATATAGAGAAAAGAAACTAATACCTGTTATATCTATAGTGTTCTTATCATTATTAAAAGTTTTTGCTATAGCCTTAATATTAAAGTTAGCTGATAAAACTGTTAATGGAACAATAGGTATTTATTCATCAATCTATAATGCTGTTGTTATGTTTCTAGGGTATAATTTTGTTTTAAGACTTTATGATAATAATGATAAAAAGAAGTCGTGGAGGTTTAAATGATAGTAAATAAACCGAAAAAAAAGAAGAAAATTTCTAGGTTTTTTGTTTTAAATATTATAATGATAGTGCTTTTTACTACTATACTTTCAAGACTAGTTTACCTCCAAATATATAAGCATGCAGATTATAAGGAAAGAGCGGATATTAGCTCTACAAGACTTATATCTGAAGCAGCTCCAAGAGGTAAGATATATGATAGTGAAGGTAATATATTAGCTACTAATATCCAAACATATAACTTAACATATACTAAGCCAAATGATGAAAATGAAAACTTTTATGAGACTATGAGTAATGTTTTTAAGATTTTATCTGAAAATGGTGAAGAATTTCAAGATGATTTATTGTTAAAGTTAGATAGTAACGGTAAGTTCTATTTTGACTTTAAAACTGATGACTCTGACACTAAGAAAATAGTTGAAGTAAGGTTTAAAAGAGATAGAGGTCTTAATGAGGAAATAGAGAAGGCTGAGTTTGAAGATAAGGAATCGGATTTTACTGATTATGAAATAGCTTTAGTAGATAAAGAGCTACTTAAACTTTCACCAGAGGAAACTTTTTATAAACTTATTAAAATATATGACCTTCAAGAACTCGTAAATCCAGTTCCAGTTCAAGAAGAAGGAGAAACTAATAAGGCTTATGAGGCTAGGCTTGAGGCTTATAATGAAAAATATGATGAGATGTCTGGTAAGGAGATTCTGGATGAACTATTAACTAAATATTCCCTTAAAGAGGTAAGACAATATATTGTTGTTAAAGATGCTATAAAAATGCAAAGCTTTAAAGGATATAGAGCGGTTACTATTGCTGAAAATATTAAACAAGATACTGCATTTATAGTTTATCAAAAATTAAATGATTTGCCAGGTATAGATGTTAGTATAGAACCAATTAGATACTATCCTTATAATAATTTAGCATCTAGTACTTTAGGATATCTATCTTCAATAGATTCTTCTAAAGAAACTAATTATGAGTTAAGAGGATATGATGCTTCTTCAGATTTAATTGGTGTTGCTGGTATAGAATCAGCCTTTGAAAGTGAGTTAAAGGGTGTTAAAGGTGGAACTACTGTTAAAGTAAACTCTAAGGGTAGAGTTACAGAAGAATTATTTAGACTAGATTCTTATCCAGGGAATAATGTTCACTTAACTATAGATAAGAATGTACAGTATGCAGCTGAGCAAGCTTTGAAGGATACACTAGAAAGAGTAAGAAGTAGTATAGCTCCTAATGCAACTAGGGGTGCTGTAGTAGCTATAGAAGTAAATACAGGAAGAGTAATAGCTATGGCAAGTTACCCGGATTATGATCCAAATGTATTTTCAATTCCAGGAAAACTTACTGATGAATTATCACAAGAATACTTTGATCCTGATATAGATGCTTTTGCAAAAGAATATATGCAAAAGACTGGAGCTACTGGGGATATAGAAGATTTATTTCCTATGAATGAAGATACAGGAAAAAGAACAGATGGTATAGATGCTTATCCTAAAAAATTCTTTAACTATGCAACACAAGGATTGCTACCTCCAGGTTCTACATTCAAACCACTTACAGCAATAGCAGGATTAATGGAGGGTGTAGTAACTGAAGATGAAGTTATGATGGATACTAATGGAACTTGGAGTAAAGATGAATTACCAGGAATGATATTAAAAAACTTTGAAGGCCAAGCAAATGGGGCAACTGATTTAAGAAAAGCACTACAAGTTTCATCAAACTATTATTTTTATGAACTAGGTTATAGATTATATAAGAATACTGGTGAGAATATTGAGTCATTAGATACTTTGGCACATTATGCATGGAAGTTTGGGCTTGGTGTAGCTCCAGAGGAACAAACAGAAAAGAGTTTGTCAACAGGTATTCAAATAGAAGAAAACTTTGGGCAAGTATATAATTTTGAATCATGGAAAACACAGTTTGTAGATACTCCTATGTATGAGATTGTAGAGGCATTACAAAAGGGAGTCTATTATCGTTATTCCTTTGTTCCATTAGATATAGAAGATAATGAAAGTGATCCAGATGATTTAAAAGAAGCAAAAACTGCATTAAAAAATGAGATGAAAGCAGCTTTGGAGAAGGTTGGAACTGATGAAGAAATAACAGATAATACTAAGTTTGCAGAAAGTTTAATACCATATATTAAAAATATAATGGATATTTCTCCTCAATTTAAGAGTGCAGTAGTTGAGACATCACAAAAAAGAAGTGTAGATATTAATGAGGAAGCAGGGGTAATATCAGATGCTATAGCCTTTTATATAATAAACAACCAAGCAGTTCAAATTAAGACACCAGGTCAAATTATATCTAGTGCTATAGGGCAAGGTATGAATAATGTTACGCCTGTACAGATGGCTAATTATGTAGCTACTTTAGCTAGTGGTGGTAAGAGGTATAAGGTAAGTGTTGTAGATAAGATTACAACTCCAACAGGAGAAGTAATAAAGGAATACAAACCTGAGCTAGTAGATGAATTAGATATACCAGAAGAATACTTACAAGCTGTAAAAGATGGTATGTATAGAGTTAATACTAGCCCAAGTAATGGTACTGCATATACTAGTTTTGGAAACTTCCCTATAAAGGTTGCAGGTAAAACTGGTACTGCCGATTTTAGTACAGATGAGAATTATACTATTCAAGGTAGATTAGCTTATGGTAACTATATTAGTTTTGCACCATTAGATGATCCTAAGATAGCTATATTCTCAACTATCTATGATGGTAAAAGAGGTAGTGAAGGTGCAACTATTCATAAGGCGATTTATGAAGCTTTCTTTAAAGAGGAGTTATTAGAATTAGATCCATCTTATGCATCAAAATCAGAATCCTTTAGAAAGTATGTTCAAGATTCACCTCTTAAGGATAATAAAGATGATAGTATAAAGATAGATGCTACTAGTAATTAACAATTAAGGGAATAATTTATTTGAAATTATGATATTAAGTTTTGGGACTCAGCTTTTGCTGAGTTTCTTTATTTTAATAAGGTTTGGATTGCGAAGACTTAAGAAGGTTTTAAGGTGGTTTTAGAGGATTATTGAGGAGTTATATTAATTAAATCTTATATTTATTATATGGTTAATCTTTTAGATAGAATTAATTAATGGGGTTAAGAAGAATTTAAAGTCTTTTTAAGGTGGTTATTGAAGATTTATTTTTAATATTGGAAAATAATTGTATTATTGTTGTAAAAAATCTTATGGAATTAAGGATATGTGGGAGTTTGTTAAAAAATACTGTTGTTAATATATATAAATTAATTGTATAATTATAGATATGTGACAAAATTTTAAAAAGTAAAGTTTAAGTTGGTGGAGGGTGGCCAATGAAAGTACATAGTATTCAAATTAGAGGTAATAGTGACGGAATAAACGCCTTTATAGATATGGATGGATTTAATAACTTTGATGATATGCTAGAAGCATTAGTTAAAAAGTTATCTGTGGGTAAGGGGTTTTATAAGGGATCATCTATTAAAATAGAAACGAACTTAGATTTATTAAAAGAAGAAGAAGTAGCACAGTTAAAAGAAACTTTATTTAATAAGATTCAAATTAAAGAATGTGTTTTTGAACCTATAAAGAAAACTGGTGCTAAGGAAAAGAAAGAAAATAAAATTTTTAATGGGATATATGAAGGAAAAACTAAATTTATAAAGAAGACTATAAGAGGTGGACAACTTGTAAGGTATTATGGGAATATCGTGATTGTAGGAGATATTAATCATGGTGCTGAAGTATATGCAGGTGGGAATATAGTAGTTTTAGGAACTATTAAAGGTCAAGTCCATGCTGGTATGGGAGGAAATAAAAAAGCTATAATTTCAGCTTTTAACCTTCAGCCAGAAATATTACAAATTGCAGACATTGTAACTATAGCTCCAGAGGATGGTATTAAGCCTTCTTATCCAGAGCTTGCTAAAATAAAAGATAACAACATAGTGGTAGAACCTTATTTACCAAAGAAATATATATAAGCTTTAATAAAGTATAAAATATATAAATTTATACTTTATATTAATCATATTTATATGAGATAAGTATTTTATCAACTTAAATAATAATTAAATAATCTATGATTTTAATTAAAATAATTTACGGAGTAGCTCTTTTTACTTATAACTTTACAGAACTACATTAATGTAATTTATTTATTGAAATATAGATAGTGTTGGAGGGATAATAATATGGGAATTTCTATAGTAATTACATCAGGTAAAGGTGGAGTTGGAAAGACAACAACTACTGCAAACATTGGAACTGCATTAGCTGCTTTAAATAAAAAAGTAGTAGTAGTAGATGGAGATACTGGTCTTAGAAATTTAGATGTCTTAATGGGACTTGAAAATAGAATAGTTTATACATTATCAGATGTTATTGAAAACAGATGTAGATTAAAACAAGCATTAATAAAGGATAAAAGATATCAAAATCTTTGTCTTTTACCAACAGCTCAAACTAAGGATAAAGATGATATAAGACCTCAAGATATGCTTAAAATAGTAAATCAACTTAAAGAGGATTTTGACTATGTAATTATTGATTGCCCTGCTGGAATAGAGCAAGGATTTGAAAATTCAGTAGTAGGAGCAGACAAGGCTGTAGTTGTAGTAAATCCAGAAATTACTTCTGTTAGAGATGCTGATAGAGTTATCGGTAAGTTAGATGCTAAAGGTTTAGATGATCATTCAGTAATTATAAACAGATTAAATTATGAAATGACTCAAAGAGGAGATATGTTAGACATCTCTGATATTATAGAAACTTTATCAATAGAGTTACTAGGAGTAGTTCCTGATGATAAGAATATAACAGTATCTACTAATAAGGGTGAGCCTATAGTATTAGATGAAAAATCTGTGTCTGGGCAAGCTTTTAGAAATATAGCTAGAAGATTAACTGGAGAAGAAGTGCCACTAATGGATTTAAAAACTGGTGGAGAAGGATTCTTCGCATCATTAAAAAAATTATTTAAACGTTAGTAAAGGGGGAGAGAGAGAGGTGGATTTTTTTAAGAAATTTTCCAATAAACAAACACCTAAAGATGTTGCTAAAGATAGATTAAAGCTAATATTAATACATGATAGAGGGGATTTACCTCATGAAACCCTTGATAAAATAAGAGCGGAGATATTAGAGGTATTATCTAAATATATAGAAATAGATATTGATGATGTTGAATTAACAGTAAGCAAGAGTGAAAATGTAGAAGGGACCAACCCTGCTCTTGTAGCTAATATTCCTATTAAAAATATCAAAAATTAATTAAGAATTAAGAGGGTAATTTGTTTTAAATTACAGAAATTAATAAGAGACTCAGCTTAGGCTGAGTTTTTTTAAAATCAAAAGTAATATCAATATGTATATTTTTAATAAATTTATATATAAGTTAAAGAGAAAGCCTAGAAGATGAATAATTAATAATTTCTTAAATTTTAGTTATTCATAGAAGATAATATGGAGAAACATAAGTTTTTTGGATATAATAAACCTAGGATCAAAAATGGAGGTGAGTGTTTAGGATATGTTTCCATTATCTAATTTTAAGATTGATTTAAAGAAGTTAAAAGAAATAGACAAGGTAATGCTACTTTCTATGATATCATTAATGATATTTGGAATAGTAAATATATACTATGCAAGTAACGTTGAATATGGAACTCTATTTTTAAAGAGACAGGCACTTTGGTTTGTAGTATGCTTAGTAGCATTATATTTTGTAGTAGCAATTGATTATACATTACTAAAATCTTATACGCCTCTTTTTTATTGGGGATCTATTGCGCTATTAATAGTAACAATGTTTATTGGTACTGATATAAATGGTGCAAGAGGATGGATAAGACTTGGCCCATTATCCTTTCAGCCAGCAGAATTAGCCAAAATAGCAACAATAATGATGCTAGGTAAAGTTTTAGAAGAAATGGATGGGACTATAAATGAGCTTAAGAATTTCTGTAAGATGGCTTTTTATGCAATAGTTCCAGCTGTATTTATAGTAATTCAACCTGATATGGGTATGACTATGGTTTTATTCTTTATAGTTGTAGGGATATTCTTTATTGCAGGATTAGATATTAAGATAATAGGTGGAGGATTTCTATCATTACTTATAGCAGTTATAATAGTTTGGAATTCTGGGTTAATTCAAGATTATCAAAAGAAAAGAATAACATCTTTCTTAAATCCTGAATCTGATACCTCTCAAGCAGGATATCAGTTAAGACAATCCCTTATAAGTATAGGGAATGGTGGAATATTAGGAGTACAAGGAAATTCAGTAACTAAGGAAACTTCAGTGGGATATGCACCACAATATGTTCCTGAAGTTCAAACAGACTTTATATTTGCAAGTATTGCAGAGCAATTTGGATTTGTAGGAGCTGGATTCTTACTTTTATTATATGGACTTTTAATTTCTAAAATGATTGCAATAGGAAGAACATCAAAAGATACTTTTGGATCAATAATATGTATAGGATTAGCTTCTTATTTCCTATTTGCATTGTTACAAAATATAGGTATGACTATAGGACTTATGCCTATAACAGGAATAACTCTTCCGCTTTTAAGTTATGGAGGAAGTTCATTATTAACTACAGTTATGTCTATAGGCTTAGTTATGAATGTTGGAATGAGAAGAAAGAAAATTTACTTCTAGAAAAATAGTTTTAAAATGTGAATATAACCGCAAAGATAAATGGTCGGCTCGTAAGACAAATGGCTGCAAAAAGAAGTTCTAGGCTTGTAAAAACTACTAAGCCAAGAGTTTTGGTAAAACTCGCATGTGCTCAGACAAACCAACAACTCTAAGGCCTAGTAGCTTTTACTTCACCAAGAACTTCTAATTTTTCGCCATATGCTTACTTCACCGTCCATTTATCTTTGCTAGTAATTCAGCATTTAAAATATTTCAGAATGTCACAATAAATTTACTGAAATTCAGGCAAGCTGAATTTCAAGAATTATTCTTGAGTGCGTCTATTTATCTTTGATAGCACATTTCATCATTTGAAATAGATAAAGTTATAATTAGGGAATGAAATAATGAATGAAAAAAACTTAGGGATTTTTGAATAAAAAGTGCTTTGTAATATTTTTGAATTGTGCATTAAAAAACACCGTATATTCACTTCTGAATAGTACGGTATTTTCATTAACTTATCTTTAATTTTTTCTTCGTAATAATTTAAAATGATGAATTATTTTATCTCATTTAATGTGGCTTTTTTTTAAATATAACTATGTAAAAATATATTAGCCCAAAAGTAACCACAGTTGATAGCAGTATCAATGGTTTATTAATTAAATAAGATTGTCTTTCATTATTAACTTTTTCTGTACTGTCTAAATTGATATTAGTTGAAATACTTGATGTTTTAACATCTTCATTTATACTCTTTTGTGCTTCAAAGTATTTTCCTTCATTGATATATTTTTCATAACGAACTACCATATCATATGGTTCACTCACAAGTTTCAATGTTTTATAATCATCAGATGTACTTTTAAATACCCAAGTATCATCAACCTTATTTTCATCTAACAATACTGCTACAATAAAATCTCCTACTTTAGGTTTATCATTTGTTCCATAATATTTATCAAATTTCTGTATTGAAATTTCTGATTGCTGTATGTTCCCCATCATAACAGTAGAAGGAAGAATACTATATGAGTCTTTAGTGATAGTAGTTATTTTTCCTACGAAGAGTGCCTTTTGATTGCCTGCCATAATTGACTCTGGTATATCCCCTGCGTAAACATTTGTATTCATAAATAATAGCAACATGACAATAGTGATAAAAATCTTTTTTCCCAATCAAACCCCTCCTATAATAATTATATTAATGAATAACATAATACAATTATGAGTTAATTATAACATATTTTACAAATACTGTTCTATTCAATTTTCAAAGATCAAATTTTCTTAATTAGTTCGCAATAGATTCAGATTGATTATCTAGCTACTTTATATATTTAAATTATTAGAAATGATAAAATTAGAATTGTATGAATTTGTATCCATATTGTTATTGAGTTACAATAACTCTTGCATTCTAACTCTATATATCTCAACTTCTTTATGATAGTCCATTAAAAATCCGTCTTCCTTAACGAAGTTTTTAAAACCAATTGTTTCTCCTTTTAAGCGAGGGAATAATGAAAAGTGCAAGTGATTTCTTTTGCCATCACACAATGTACACATATATACTTTTTCAGCACCTATGATTTCTTTATGCAACTTTATTATTGCATTTGATACTTTCAATATGTGAGTACCTAATTCAAGGGGCATTTCAGAAATATCCTCATAATGAGCTTTTGAAACTATCGTTGTTTGTCCAGTAGACCTTGGGAACCTTTCAAATTGACATCTAACTTTATCATCTTCATAAATAATTAAACCTTCACTTGGAAATATCTCGTCTGTTTCGAAGTTATAACAACCAAAGCATATTCCTTGTTCTTGCAATTCTTTTATTCTTCTAGCCCTTTGTTTTAATTGTGCTTTTTCACTTTCAGATAATACTTTGATATACAAATTAATCCCTCCATAATTTTATATAATGCAATTTACCCATTTCTTCTAGGAAGTCTTCAATAGCATGAATTATTTCTTTTTTACTTATATTAGATCCAGTTCCATAATAGGGACGAAGTCTTTGAATTAATATATCAGTTGAACGAGTTATAGTGTTTAAATCTTCAATAGTTTCTTTATTTAGATTATTATATTTCAACTCTTTCATTAGATTATCTGATAAATAATAAAAACTATTACTATATATTCCACTTCCTGTAAGGAATATATAAGCACTGTCTAATACAGTCTCTAGTGCATATATATTACTAATTAAATCATTTGAATCATGAATAAAAGATTCTTCTGATGTAGACTGTTCTGTAAGGAAATAAATAGAATTATTCGTATTGACTGCTATAGATAGAATCTTATCAGAGTAGTTGTTTAATCGTTCATTGCTAAATTCTATATATTTATAAATAGGAACTGATAAAATTACTATTAGTACTGTGCATATGCTTATTATTTTTTTCATGGATATTATCCCTTCTATATGTTTAAATTTATTAAAAACTGATTTATATTTCTCATATAAGTTTTTACTAACAAAGGATTAAGTGTTTATATGAACTAATTATAGCAATTTTTACAATAACATACTATTTAGTTTTCTAAGAACGATTTACTATTTATTTTGAATTTTCCATATTTTAACACAAAGTATTAGATATATATTATACATAAGGTGATTTAGAGCTTTTGTCGGAGGAGAGTGAAATTTAAAACTAGAAAAAATATTAAATATCTAATATAGAAATTCAGCTCACTGAATTT
>JAHAIU010000484.1 GCA_018372555.1 Clostridium sp. | reverse complement strand
AAAAGGAAAAGCTATATTCCAATATACTATCGATGAGATATCTCGTATTGAAGATTGGATTAATACTCTTCCTAGAAGAAAGTTAAATTATAAAACACCAGAAGCTCTCTTTGATCAATATCTAGATGCTATTTATTCAATTTAACAAAAATAGTTCAATTTGATATTGCAATTTAGAAAAAAATTTAAAAATGAAAGAATGTGTATAAAAAATTTTTACAGATTTTTTTTAGGGAATCTTTAAAACAAAGGAGGTTTTGCATAGCAAAACCTCTTTCTTAATTTTTTTCATTATATCCATTTTTTTATTTCAAAATGTTTAGCAAAATATTGATTATCTTAATCTAGCTTTTATTTTTGATATTAATAGTTTCTCATTAATAGGTTTATTTATAATATCATCAGCTCCATAATCTAAGACTTCAGATAGAACATTTTGATTATCTAAAGCTGTAATTCCAATAATTATTGCATTTGAATTTAAGTTTCTTATTTTTTTTATTATATTAAGGCCAGATTCATCTTTTAGAATAATGTCTACTAAATATATATCAAAGATCTTATTTGATTTAAATAGTTCAGTACCACTTTTAAATGAATACATATTTTTAGAAATATATTTTTGTAAAATATCTTTAATTTCTAGTAAGGATAAAGTATTATCATCAATAATAGCAATTTTTTTATCATCAAATAGAACATTGTTTTGTTGGTATATAGATGCATTATTAATATATGACTCTAGTTCAGAAACTAAGTTAGTTTTAGAAATATAGTTATTAGCACCTGCATCAAAAAATATTTTGGAGTTATCGTTAGAAGAAATTATGCAGATTGGTAAAGTTTCATTTATATGTTTAACTTCTTCTATAAAATCATTGATATTCATTCCTTTTATATTAGTGGCTGTCAGTATTAAATCAATCTCAGTTTCATTAAGTATAATCAAAGCTTCTGTATAAGTATCACAAGATATATATTCAAAGTTCTTTTTAGTTACAACCTCTTTTACTATGCTATGTAAAAAAGTGCTGTTTTCTATATGTAAGATTTTATACACAATAAATACCTCCCAATAATTTAGTATATATTATATACTTTCGTATAATTATTATTAATTTTTATAGTAAATAATAATTATAATAGGTAATAAATTAAATTGAATTAAATTTGTTTATTACTCCAAGATGATTCTTTTAATAGTTCCTTTAAGCAGTTGTGATAGAATCATATTTTCCCTTCTTAAGATATTATACAATTTTTAAGTTTTCCTATGCAAAACATTTTCAATTATCCATTAATTATTAATTGAAGAGTATTATCTAATTTATGTAATTTATTACAAATGATTAATTTTTCATATTTCTGCAAATAATAAGTTTATCCAATGGGTAAAATACTTAAATATAGAAATTATATTGGATAGAAATTATAAATGAGATAAAGAAAGGGGATTTATTTGTGAAGGATGAAGCAATAAGAAATGGTAGAAGAACTGTTCTTATAGAGCTAAA
>JAHAIU010000001.1 GCA_018372555.1 Clostridium sp. | reverse complement strand
AAGTTTTATGGAGGAGTTTATAATGCGTAAGTTTTGGGAGAGTATTTATAGTCCAAATTATATTACTGGATATAATCCCTTTATACTTAAAAATATGAACAAAGCAATTGAACATGTGGTAGAAGCAGTAAATAACAGAAATAAAATAGTTATTTACGGTGTATCAAATGTTGATGGATTGTGTGCTATATCATCACTACATTTAGTTTTAAAATATTTAAATGCAGATATAGAGTACGTTATTCATGAAGAGGATTCAGGTTCTGGAATTACTTCTGAAAGCATAAAAAATAATGTTAGCTTTCTAGGAGGTCAGCTTTTAATTACATTAGGAATTGATTTGAGCTCAGAAGAAGAAGAAGAAAAGCTTTGTAGGGATCTTGGGATAGATTTGATAGTATTGGAAAATAAAGAAGATAATAATGGAAGAAATTATATTTACATAAATCCGAATCAAAAGGGGTGCCAGTATAGATATAAAAATTTATCTATTAGCGGGTTAACCTTTAAATTAATGCAAGCCATAGCAATTTATTATAATATAAAAAGCATTAATAAGTATTTAGATTTAATATTAATAGGAGAGCAATGGGCAGAAGTACCTTTAAAAGGGGAAAATGGTGTTATACTTAAAGAAGGTAGAAAATTCCTAATTAATACTAATAATTATGGATTAAGAGCTATAATGAATTATTATAATATAGTTGAGATGGATGATGAGTGCATATTAAAAATTATAGAACTTATTACACCAACTATTAATGCTGTTAGGAAAATGGATAATGCTCGAATAATAATAGAGTTATTAACCACTAATAAAAAAGATAGAGCTGAACAAATAACTAAATATTTGAATAAATCTAATATGACTATATAATTATTTAATGTATTATTGTAAAATAGTAATAGGTACTTATATAGTTTATAATTTTTTAATAATGGAGGAATTATTATGAATCTAAAAGAAAAAATTAGAGTGATTGAAGGTTTTCCTAAAGAGGGTATAAGTTTTAAAGATATTACAACAGTTATTGGTGACGGAGAAGCATTAAAATATTCGATAGATAAAATAGTTGAACATTTAAAAGATAAAAATATTGATTTAATAGTAGGACCAGAAGCAAGAGGATTTATTTATGGAGTACCTGTTGCTTATGCAATGGGAATTGGATTTGTTCCAGTAAGAAAACCAGGTAAATTACCAGGTGAAACTGTTTCTGTGACTTATGATTTAGAGTATGGTAGTGATACACTACAAATACATAAGGATGCAATTAAAAAAGGTCAAAGAGTTGCTATAGTAGATGATTTACTAGCAACTGGAGGAACAATTGAAGCAGTAGCAAAGCTTGTAGAATTAGCTGGCGGAGAAGTTGTTGCTTTAGATTTTGCAATAGAACTTACAGGGCTTAATGGAAGAAGTAAGCTTGAAGGATATGAAGTAATGTCTTTAGTTGATTATGAGTTTTAATATATAAGCTTTCCATAAAGTTTATATATTTTATTAAATCATAGTGTATATGCTAAATATTTAACTTATGTGAATACATGATTAACTTATATAAAAATTAAAAGATTCATGCTTTTTAATTGATGTGATTTATCATTAAAGTTAATTTTACTTGAAATAATATAAGCACTTAAATTGTAGACTGTTTATTGAAACATATATATTATTGAAAATTTAAATTAATTAGTATATAATATAAGAAAAAATGGCTGGTTGTTAAAACCAGCCAATTATTTTAGACTAAATCAAAGGAGATTATCCATATGTATGAAGACTTAATGCAGAAAATAAATGAAAATTGCCATAATATAGATAAAGATATGGTAAAACGAGCATATGATTTAGCTTGTGATGCTCATAAAGAGCAAAAAAGAGAGTCAGGTGAGCCTTATGTAACTCATCCTGTTGATGTTGCATCAATATTAGCTGAAATGGGTATGGATACTAGTACGATAGTTGCAGGTCTTTTACATGATGTTATTGAGGATACGGAATATACATATGAAGATATTAAAAATTCCTTTAATGAAGAAATTGCGAATTTAGTGCAGGGTGTAACGAAATTAGGTAAGATTGAATATAAGACTAAGGAAGAACAACAAGCTGATAATGTAAGAAAAATGCTTTTAGCAATGGCTAAAGATATAAGAGTTATTATAATAAAGCTTGCAGATAGACTTCATAACTTAAGAACTTTAAAGTTTATGCCAAAAGAGAAACAAAAGCAAAAAGCTAAAGAAACTTTAGATATTTATGCACCTTTAGCACATAGATTAGGTATCTCTAAAATTAAATGGGAGCTAGAAGACTTAGCTTTTAGATATTTACATGAAGAGGAATATTATGATTTAGTTAAGGAAATAGCTGAAAAGAGAGTTGAAAGAGAAACTTATATTGCTGAAATTAAAGAGGATTTAAGTAAAAAGCTTGAGGAATCTGAAATTGATTCAGATATAGATGGCAGACCAAAGCATTTTTATAGTATCTATAAAAAGATGGTTAATAAAAATAAAAGTATAGAGCAAATTTTTGACTTAACAGCTATAAGAATCTTAGTTAATACGGTAAAAGATTGTTATGGGGTTTTAGGAATAGTTCATACGATTTATAAACCTATTCCAGGAAGATTCAAAGACTATATAGCAATGCCTAAACCTAATATGTATCAGTCTCTTCATACAACTGTAATAGGTCCACAAGGTAAGACTTTTGAGATTCAAATTAGAACCTTTGAAATGCATAAGACAGCTGAATATGGTATAGCTGCTCATTGGAAGTATAAAGAGGGAGAAAATCAAGAAGAAAAAGAAAATTCCTTTGAAAATAAGCTTGCATGGCTTAGGGATATGCTAGAATGGCAAAAAGAAACAGCAGATGCTGAGGAATTTATTGAAGGATTTAAAATAGATTTATTTGTAGATGAAATATTTGTATTTACTCCAAAAGGCGTTGTAATTAATTTACCAAGTGGAGCAACACCTATAGATTTTGCTTATAGAATTCATACAGATATAGGTAATAGATGTGTAGGTGCTAAAGTAAATGGCAAGATAGTGCCTTTAGACTATAAATTAAAAACTGGTGAAATAGCGGAAGTACTAACTTCTAAAAATGCTAAAGGTCCAAATATTGATTGGCTTAATATTGCAAAGAGTAATCAAGCAAAAAGTAAGATAAGACAATGGTTTAAAAAGATTAAAAAAGAAGAAAATATAGATAAAGGTAAAGAAACTTTTGAAAAAGAGTTAAAGAAGCAAGGCGTAACCTATGCTGAAATAGCAAAAGGTGAAGTATATGAAAGAGCTGTAAAGAGATATAATATTCATAACACGGAAGATTTATATGCGGCAATTGGAATTGGCCAACTTTCTGCTTCAGCATTTATCTCTAAATTGAAAGAAGAAAATATTATAGATAAACAAAGTCAAGAAACTTTAAATAAACCTATAGAAGAGCAATATAATAAATTTGATAAAGGGAATGAAAATACTAGTAGAAATTCTTATGGTGTTACTGTTAAAGGCGTAAATAATATTATGGTTAGGTTTGCTAGATGCTGTAATCCAGTACCTGGAGATGATATACAAGGATATATAACTAAAGGTAGAGGTGTTTCTGTTCATAGAAATGATTGTAGCAATTTAAAATCATTAATTAATTATGATCCAAGTAAAGTAGTAGATGTTTCTTGGGGATTATCTAAGGGTGCTGCTTATGTTGCAGAAGTTCAAGTTAAGGCTGATGATAGAATTGGAATTCTTACTGATATTATGAATGTTATTTCTGAATCTAAGCTACCATTAAATGCACTTAATGCTAAATCCGCTAAGGCTAATACGGCTATGGTTACTATTAGAGTTAAGATAGATTCCATTGAGCAATTAAAAGAGCTTATGAGAAAAATAAGAAGATTAAAAGGCGTAATGGATGTATATAGAATGAATAACTAGAGAGGTATCAAATGAGAGCAGTAGTTCAAAGAGTAACTTCATCTAAGGTAGTTGTAGATGATAAAATAATAGGTGAAATTGGAAAAGGTCTTAATATATTAATAGGAATTTCTAAGGAAGATACGGAAGAAGATTTACTTTATTTAAGAGATAAGATTATTAACCTTAGGATTTTTGAAGATGAAAATGATAAGATGAACCTTTCTCTTTTAGATGTAAAAGGAGAAATATTAGCTATTTCTCAATTCACTTTATACGGAGATTGTAGAAAAGGTAGAAGGCCAAACTTTATGGAAGCAGAGGGTGGAGATAAGGCTAAGGCATTGTACGAGAGATTTATAGACCTATTAAAGGAAAAGAATATAAGGGTTGAAACAGGGGAGTTTGGGGCTCATATGAAGGTAGATATACAAAATGATGGGCCTGTGACACTTATATTAGATAGTAAAAAGAATTTTTAGTTAGGAGGGTTATTATGATAGTTAAAACTTATCCTCTTGGATCATTACAAACTAATTGTTACTTAGCAATAGATGAAAAGACTAATAAAGCAGCAATAATTGATCCAGGAGCACAAGCAAGCTACTTAATTAAGGAAATTGAGAATTTAGGGATTGAAATAGATGTAATATTATTAACTCACTGCCATTTTGATCATAATGGGGCAGTTTCTGAGCTAAAGGAAAAATATAATGTAGATGTATATTTAAATAAAGCTGAAGAAGAGTTTATGGAGAGTGATAATACTGGTATTTTTGGAAAGCTTCCAAAGATATATAAGTATCTTGAAGAAGGTCAAGAAATTAAAGTAGGAGATTTAACTTTTAAAGTTACATTTACACCAGGACATAGTAAAGGTGGTACTTGTTTTATAGTAGCTGATAGTGTATTTACTGGTGATACTTTATTTAATGGCTCTATTGGAAGAACTGACTTTTTAGGTGGAAGCTATAATGAGCTTATAGAAAGTATAGAAAATAAATTAATGATATTAGATAAGGATACTGTTGTTTATCCAGGTCATGGACCTAAATCTACTATTATTTATGAAAGAATGAGAAATCCATTCTTAGCATAAAGGGAGAATAAATGAAGGTAACTATAAAATTAAACAATTTAAAATACAGATATGATGTTTATCAAATGTTTAATATTTACTATCCTTTAGAAGAAATTAAATTTGAAGATAATGGAGAATTTATAGTAAATATTGAAGAAGATAAAATTAATTTTTCATATGGAGGTTACTCTAATGAAGCTTCTTTTGGTGAAAATATTAAAGAAGATATAAAGAGACTTATTTTTTTATCACTTAGGGATATTACTAATGATTATTATCCATGGGGTATATTAGTAGGAATAAGACCTTCTAAAATTGCTTTAAAATATCTAGAAGAAGGAAAAAGTGAAGAAGAAATAATAGAAATTTTTAAAAATAGACATTTAGCGTCTGAAGAAAAAGCAAAGCTTTGTATTGAAGTTGCAAAAAAAGAAAAGGAATTTGTAAATAAGGATGAAAAAAATATTGCTATTTATATAGGAATGGCATTTTGTCCTACTAGATGTTTCTATTGTTCCTTTACAGCTAATCCAATAGGAGCTAGTAAGAAGTTAGTTAATCCTTATTTAGAAGCGTTAACATATGAAATAAGAGAAATGAAAAAATATGTTGATGAAAGAGGCTTAAAGATAGAAAGTGTATACTTTGGTGGTGGGACTCCTACTGCAGTAAGTAATGAAGAATTTGAAGCTATTATGAAAGAAATTTATAATGCTTTCGTTAATAATAGGGACCTTTATGAGTTTACTGTAGAATGTGGAAGACCTGATAGTATTACTATTGAAAAGCTTGAGACTATGAAAAAGTATAATACTACTAGAATAAGCATTAACCCTCAAACTATGAATGATAAAACCTTAAAAATGATAGGAAGAGGTCATTCATCAGAAGATGTAATTGAAAAGTTTAATTTAGCTAGAGAACTAGGTTTTGATGATATAAACATGGATATGATAATAGGGCTTCCTGGTGAAGGAATAAAAGAAGCTGAATATACAGCCGAAGAATTATTAAAGCTAAAACCAGATAGTCTTACAGTTCATGGATTATCATTAAAGAGAGCTTCGATTTTATATGAAAACTTTATTCTTAAAAAAGGAATACAAATAAAGAAGCAAGAAGAGCTATCTTCTATGTATGAAATAAGCAGAAAGCTAGCTGAAAGTTTAGATATAAAACCATATTATATGTATAGACAAAAAAATATGGTTGGAAATATGGAGAATCTGGGTTATTCTAAAGAAGGTAAAGAATGTTTATATAATATTGAAATGATAGAAGATAAGCAAACTATTATAGCTTTAGGTGCTGATGCAGTATCTAAAGTAGTTTTTTTAGAAGATAATAGAATTGAAAGATTTGGAAACGTAAAAGACATAAAAGAATATGCAAATAGAATTAAGGAAATGGTAGAGGAAAAGAAAAAACTTTTAGATACACTTTACCTTAAATAGGAGGAGATATTATGGAAATCCAAGCACCTAAGGGTACGAAGGATATGCTACCTCAAGATGCTTATAAATGGCATTATGTTGAGGAAACTTTAAGAGAAGTTTCAAAGGCATTTGGAGTAAGAGAAATTAGAACACCAATATTTGAACACACTGAATTATTTTTAAGAGGTGTTGGGGAGACTACTGATATAGTTCAAAAGGAAATGTATACTTTTAATGATAAAGGTGATAGAAGTATAACGTTAAAACCAGAAGGTACAGCACCTACTGTTAGAGCTTTTATTGAAAATAGATTATTTAATGAAGCTCAACCTACTAAGCTATATTATATGATTCCATGTTTCAGATATGAAAATGTTCAAAAAGGAAGACTTAGACAATTCCATCAATATGGTATAGAAGTATTTGGTTCTAAAGAACCATCAATGGATGCTGAAGTAATTTCTTTAGCTATGGAAGCTTTAAAAAGACTTGGTTTAAAGAGTTTAAGTTTAAACATAAATAATTTAGGATGTCCTAAGTGTAGGCCCAAATATAATGAAGCATTAAAGAAATATTTACAAGATAATTATGATAATCTTTGCGGTATTTGTAAAACTAGATTTGAAAAAAATCCAATGAGAATTTTAGATTGTAAAGAAAAATCTTGTAAGGAAATAACTAAAAGTGCTCCTATTATCCTTGATTATATTTGTGAGGAATGTGATACTCACTTTACAGAAGTAAAGAGATATCTTGATGCATTAGAAATTAAATATACTATTGACCCAGGTATAGTAAGAGGATTAGATTATTATACAAAGACTATTTTTGAAATCCTAAATGATGATTTTACAGTTTGTGGTGGCGGTAGATATGATAAGCTAATTGAAGAAATTGGTGGACCTGAAATGCCAGCTGTTGGATTTGGAATGGGACTCGAAAGACTTATAATGACTTTAGAAAAAGAAAAAATTGAAATTCCAAGAGAAGATACTATAGAGCTTTACATTGGTGCTAGAGGAAAAGATGCTAGGACAGCAGCCTTTGTTCTTGCAAGTAGATTAAGAGCAAAAGATGTTAAAGCTGAAGTAAACCATATGGGAAGAAGTATTAAGGCAGAAATGAAATATGCTAATAAAATTGGTGCTGTCTTTACTACTATTTTAGGTGATGATGAACTTCAAAATAATGTTTTAAAACTTAAGAGAATGAGTGATGGAGAACAATTTGAAGTTAATTTAAACAATATAGATGAAATAGCAAGTGTTTTAAATAGTTAGGAGGAAGAAAAATGGGTGAAGCTTTAGGTGGATTAAAGAGAACCCTTATGTGTGGAGAAGTTAGAGAAAGTAATGTTTCTCAAAAGATCACATTAATGGGATGGGTACAAAGAAATAGAAAATTAGGAGGTCTACAATTTATAGACCTAAGAGATAGAACAGGAATAATGCAAATAGTTTTTGGTGAAGAAATTAATGCTGAAGCTTTTGAAAAGGCTAAGGATGTAAGACCAGAGTATTGTATTGCTGTAACTGGAGAAGTTGTTTTAAGAGAAGCTCCAAATCATAATATGCCAACAGGACTTGTTGAGCTTAAGTGTGAAGAATTAAAGATTCTTTCTGAATCAGATACTCCTCCAATATACATTAAAGAAGGATTAGATGCAGCAGAAAATATAAGATTAAAATATAGATATTTAGATCTTAGAAGACCTGATATGCAAAGAATATTTATGATCAGAAGTAAAGTATCTAAATCTGTTCGTGATTATTTAGATGCAAATAATTTCTTAGAAGTAGAAACTCCAATATTAACTAAAAGTACTCCTGAAGGAGCGAGAGATTATCTTGTACCTTCAAGAAATTATCCAGGTATGTTCTATGCACTTCCACAATCACCTCAAATCTTTAAGCAATTATTAATGGTATCAGGATTTGATAGATATTATCAAATTGCTAAATGTTTTAGAGATGAAGACTTAAGAGCTAATAGACAACCAGAATTTACTCAAATTGACTTAGAAATGAGTTTTGTTGAAGAAGAAGATGTAATTAAGATGAATGAAGGCTTAGTAGCTCATGTATTTAAAGAAGTAGCAGGAGTAGATGTTAAGCTTCCTATAAAGAGAATGACATTTAAAGATGCTATGGAAAAATACGGTTCAGATAAGCCAGACTTAAGATTTGGAATGGAAATAACTAATATTACTGAAGACGTAAAGGATATGGATTTTGTAGTATTTAAATCAGCATTAGAAAATGGTGGATCTGTAAGAGCATTATGCTTAAAGGGTGGAGCATCATTAGGAAGAAAACCAATCGATAAATTAGGTGAATTTGTTAAAACATATAAAGCTAAGGGTCTAGCTTGGATTCAAATCAAAGAAGATGGAGTTAAATCTTCAATAGCTAAATTCTTAACTGATGATGTTACTAATTCCATTATTAAGACTATGAATGCTGAAGTTGGAGATGCTATATTTATAGTTGCAGATAAAAATTCAGTAGTTTTCCAAAGTCTTGGAGCTTTAAGACTAGAGCTAGCTAAGCAATTTGATCTAATTAAGGATAAAAATGAGTTTAACTTTACTTGGATTACAGAATTCCCTCTATTTGAATATAACGAAGAGGAAGGAAGATATCATGCAGCTCACCACCCATTTACATCACCAATGGATGAAGATTTAGATATGATAGAATCTAATCCTGGTGAAGTTAGATCAAAGGCGTATGATTTAGTATTAAATGGTGAAGAACTAGGTGGAGGATCTATAAGAATTCATGATTCTAAGCTTCAACAAAGAATGTTTAAAGCTTTAGGATTTACTGAAGAATCAGCAAAGGAAAGATTTGGATTCTTAATAGATGCCTTTAAGTTTGGACCACCACCACATGGTGGATTAGCTTTTGGTTTAGATAGAATGATAATGTTCTTAGCTGGAACTGAAAATATTAAGGATGTTATTGCATTCCCTAAGAATCAAAATGCTTATTGCTATTTAAGTGAAGCACCTAATATAGTAGATGAAAATCAACTTGAAGATTTAGAAATATCAATAAATAAAAAAGAAGATTAATATTGAAGGCTGCCTTAGGGCAGCCTTCAATATTATAAATATCTATTATTAATTTATAAGAAATTAATATTTTTGTAATTTGTGGGAAGTTATTAATTTGTGATCTAAAATGAAGAATTTAGAAAGTAATCTCTTCTGAATTATTAAAAATACAATAATAAGAATAAATATATTATTTCATTTAATTTTAAGGAGAGTATGTAAGTTTCTGATGACTTAGAGAAAAGATAAGGAATCAAAAGCTTGCATACTTTTTTTATATAAATATTGACATGAGTGTGTATGTGTAATAATATATGTATATAGAGCATATACACACTCAATATACACTTGGAGGTGAAAAGTTGAATATTATAATTAGTAATTCTTCACAAGTGCCATTATATGAACAAATAGAAAGTCAAATAAAGAATCAAATAGTGAATATGGTATTAAAACCTGGAGAGCCTCTGCCATCTATTAGAACTTTAGCTAAGGAATTAAAGGTAAGTATAATAACTACTAAAAGGGCTTATGAGGAACTGGAAAAAGAAGGATTTATAAAAACAGTAGTAGGAAAGGGAACTTTCGTTGCTGAAGCTAATAATGAAAGGCTAAGAGAAGTTGCTATGTATGAAATAGAGAATAAGTTAGAAGAAGCAATTATTTCTGCAAAAGCAATAGGATTAACTTTAGAAGAAACTATTGATATTGTTAAGAGCTTATATGAGGAGGTATAGATATGGAAGCTATTGAAATTAAAGGATTAGAAAAGAGCTACAATAAATTTAAACTAAATATTAAAGAGTTAATAGTGAAAAAAGGTTTTATTACAGGATTTATAGGACCTAATGGATCAGGAAAAACAACTACTATTAAGGCTATTATGAATATGGTAAAAGCAGATAAAGGTGAAATTTTAGTGTTAGGAGAAGATATTAAAACTAATACTGATATTAAAGAAACTTTAGCTTTTGTAGGTGAGACTTGTGGTTTCTTAGAAGAAAGTAAACTTAAAAATATAAAAAAGACAGTTTCAAGGTTCTATAAAAAATGGGATGAAACTCTATATAAAAAACTTACAGAAAAATTTGGCTTAGATGAATCATTAGTTTATGGAAAGTTATCTAAGGGTAAAAAGAAACAATTCGAACTTACTATGGCCTTAGCTACAAAACCTAAAGTTCTAATAATGGATGAGCCTACAGCAAATTTAGATCCAGTTGTTAGGAATGAGTTTTTAGAAGTTTTACAAGAGCAGATGGAAGAGGAGGAAAATACAGTATTTTATTCTACTCATATAACTAGTGATTTAGAAAAGTGTGCTGATTATATAATTTTTATATATAAAGGACAAGTAATTCTTCAGGGGGAAAAAGATTATATATTAGAAACTCATTCAATTGTAAAGGGGAAGAAAGAGCTTTTAGATGAAGATACAAAGAATGTATTGATATCAGTAAAATCTACAGGATATAATTTTGAAGGTCTTACAAATAATAAGAAAAACGCTTTTGATATATTTGGTAATGAAGTTATTTATGAAAGAGCAAACTTAGAAGATATTATGCTTTATTATACAGGGAGGAAGTAATATGAAAAAGATTATTAATTTAATATTGTTACAGTTTGAAACTATATTTGCATTAAAAAAATATATGGCTTTAATGATAGGAATGGCTGTTTTTATAGCTATTACACAACCTAATATGCTTCCTTTTGCTGGAGCACTATTTATAATGGCGACTTGTTATAGCACTGCTTTTTATGAAGAAAAAAGCAAGGTAAATTACTTAGTGTATTCTTTACCTATTAAGACAAGTGAATATATTGTATCTAGATATATTTTTATAGCTATAAATACTTTAATATCTATGGGGTTATCAGCTGTACTATATTTTGTTATGACAAACTTTAATATAATTAGTAGTGAAGAAACATTTCCATTATGGTCCCTTATGTTAATATTAGCAGGAATAGGAATATTTATGATGACTTTATTAATTCCTATGGAACTATTACTAGGGTTTGAAAAAGCGAGAATAGCATTAGTATTTTTAACAGTATTTCCAATAGTATTTTCAACTGAGCTAGTAAACTTATTACCACAAATTGATATAAGCAGCAATATAGTAATTATATTAATTGCCTTTATAGTTTTTACATTAGTATTAGCATCATATTTTATTACTTCAAATTTATTTGATAAAAAGGAAGTATAATTAATTTAATAAGATATGAAGGATATGTAATTAAATTAACTTAAATAAGATTAAATAGAAAAGTAGATTCTAATATACGAATCTACTTTTTTAATGCTTCCTAACTAATATTTCTAATAGGTACTTTGCAATCTTATCGCTATTTATAATATAGCTACTATGGTATTCATTATTAAAAATTTTTAATTGGCTATTAGGTATATTATTATGTATAAGGTTTGTATGCTCTTTTCTAATTACATCCTTACTACCAAGGGTTATATATGTAGGTATAGTAATTTTATGTAACATATCTATAGGTATATTAGGCTCTTCTAACATTAATTTATATTCTTTTGTTTTCTTAAATTTATAAATTATCTTAAAAAGTATAAGCAGCTTTTTAGGTAATCCATTTGGATTTATATTTGCACCACTAATAATTAATTTAGATAAAAGATTAGGATGTTTAATTGAAATAATAAGTCCTATAATACCACCATCACTAAATCCATATAGAATTGGTTTGTCTATTTCAAGAGCAGTAATAAAGTGATAAATATCCTCAGCCATTTCATCATAATGTAACTCTGAAACAGAGGAGCTTTTTCCATGACCTCTAGAATCAATACTATAAACAGTAAAGAAATCCTTTAATATATTAACTGTGGTATCAAAAATATGAAGATTTTCCCCATTACCATGAAGCAAAATAATTGGATATCCACTTCCTACTTTTTCATAATATAACTTTATATTATTTACTTCTATAAACATAACCCCTCCTAATATATAATAAATAAAAATAATAAAACTTGGACTAAAAGAATTAAAGGAATTCCTAAAGTAAATTTTATATGTTTAGTTTTATGTCTAAAAGAATATATCCCTAATAATACACCAATACTACCCCCTATAAAAGAAAGTAAAAATAAGGTGTTTTCTTTTATCCTCCATTTTCTTTTTATAGCCTTTTTTTTATCTACAAACATAGTTAAAAAAGATATAATATTAATAAAAATTAAGTAGTAAATCAAATAAATTCTCATAATAATCTCCCAATAAATAAATTTAATTTAATTATTCTAATACCTTTTAATTATTATATTAATAAATGTTTGAACATAGTTTTAATTATAATAATTTTTTATTCTTATTTTACTCCATATATGATATAGTGTACATAGAAATTTGGCATTTTAATTTTAGACATTACAAAAGAGGTGAAAATTATGAAAAAAAATGAATATGGGTTATTCACAGCCATAGGAATGATAGTTGGAATTGTAATAGGTTCTGGTATATTTTTCAAGAGCGATAATATACTTATTGCTACTAATGGAAGTATAAGTTTAGGAGTTATAGTTTTTTGTATAGCTGCAGTAGGTATAATTTTTGGAAGTTTAACTATTTCAGAATTAGCATCTAGAGATTGTAAAGCAGGGGGGATAATAACTTATGCTGAAAATTCATATAATTCTTCAGTTGCCTGTGCTTTTGGGTGGTTTCACACATTTTTATATTACCCAAGTTTAATTGCAGTTGTATCTTGGGTTTCAGGAATATATATCTGTATGCTTTTTGGTATAGATGGTGGACTAACTCTTCATACATCTATTGGATTTGGAGCAATTATTATTTTTTACATATTAAATATTCTTTCTGCAAAGCTTGGAGGATATTTTCAAAACTTATCTACAGTTATTAAGATAATACCACTTATTTTAATAGCTATTGCAGGTATCTTCTTTGGTGATCCTAAATCATTATCAATGAATGAAATTGTACATATGAAATCTGCAACATGGATAGCTGCTATAGCACCGATAGCATTTTCTTTTGATGGATGGATAATTGCTACATCTATAGGACATGAAATTAGAGATTCTAAAAGAAATTTACCTAGAGCTTTAGTAGTTGCACCATTATTTATACTTGCTATTTATGTTCTATACTTTATAGGTATAAGTGTGCTAATTGGGCCTGAAAAGGTTATGGCATTAGGTGATGCTCATGTTGATTTAGCAGCTAATACTTTATTTGGACCATGGGGCGCAAAGATGGTTCTTACTTTTGTAGTAGTATCAATACTAGGTACAGTAAATGGATTGATTATGGGACATATTAGACTTCCTTATTCTTTAGCTTTAAGAGGAATGTTCCCTAAATCAGAAAAAATAAAGATTATTGATGAAAAATTAGGTATGCCGGTTAATTCTGCAATAGTTTCTTTTATAATATCAGTAGTATGTTTAATAATACATTTTATAACTCAAAAGTATAGTTTACTTCCAAATAGTGATATTTCAGAAATATCTATTACAATAAATTATGTTATGTATATATTATTGTATATTAAGGTATTTAAGATGGGAATGGATAATGAAGTTAAAGGTTTATGGAAGGGAAAAATCAATCCTATATTGGCTACTGGTGGTTCATTAATTATTCTTTTTGGAAGTATATCTAATCCACTATTTATACAATACACAATTATTTGTGGAATAGTGTTAGTATCAGCTGTCCTTTTTTGGAAATATAAAGAAAAGTAAAATATTATGGTAGATTTATAGAAAATAAGATGAAAAATGAAATATTAAAATAATTCCCAAAAAATTACAAATATTATATAATGTAAAATAGGATTTGGTGTAAATCTAAAAAGTATTATTTAATAATAGGGGGGACTTTGTTTTGAAAGGGATTATTTTATATTTTAGTGGAAGTGGTAATACAAAGTATATAGTAAATAAGACATATGAAGAATTTGTGAAAAATGGATGTGAATTAGAGGTTTATTCTATAGAAGATAAAATTTCTTTAGACTTTAGCTCTTATGATTTTTTAGTAATAGGGTTTCCTAAGTATTTTTATGATATGCCTAAAATATTTTTTGATTATATTAGAGATAAATTTGAGTATTCAGGTAAAGAAATAAAGACTATGATATTTTCTACTGGAAGAGATAAGAGTATAACAAATTTTATTGAACTTGAAAAAGTTTTAGGGGGAAAAAATTATAAGGTTATAACTACAAAAAATTTTCAAATGCCAAATAGTTTTACTATAAGTAAAAGTTATGAAAAAAATACAAGAAAAGATATTAGAGATGTTTACGAGAAAACTTTAATAGAGATAAAAGAGTTAGTAGTAAATTTTTTAACTGAGAATATTGTTAAAGAAGAGATTAGTAGCTTGCAAGCTATTTTTTATAAAAATATTAACAAGTTTTTAACTAAAGATCTTTATAAAAACTCAGATAAGTTTTCAGTAAATGATGACTGTGATAAGTGTAATATATGTGTAAAGTCTTGTCCTACTATGAATATTGAAAATATCGGTGAAATGATTAAGTTTAGAGATAATTGTATAATGTGTTGTAGATGTGTAAATGTATGTCCTAAAAATGCAATTTTATATAATAAAAAAGAACATCCTCAATATAAAGAAAATATAGATTTAATAATTAGTTAATAAATGCTAATACTTATGCTATAATTTTTATATTAATGTATAGATATGAGGGATGAGATGAATAAGATTTTGAATTTTTTTAAGAAAGCTATAATAGGAATAATTGTATCTATTTTGACCATATGTATAAGTGTTATAGCTACTTTAAACTTAACTATAATATATAGTTACTCAGTGGATAAATATAATTTAAATACTATTGTAAATTTATCTAAAAGCAGTTTACTTAATGATTATTATAATTTAATTTATTACCTTCAAAATCCATTTATTAAGGATTTAAGATTTGAAAATTTTCCTATGAGTGTAAATGGTGAATTTCATTTTTATGAAGTTAAAAAGATATTTTTAAGTATTTACCTAATATTATTTATAATTATAGTATTATCTATGTTATATATTTATATTAATAAAAGAATTGGTAATAAGGTTAAATTATCTAAGTTATTAAATTATGGAGCAAATACATTAATAGTAATTTTAACTACATTATTATTAAGTATTTATATAGACTTTTCAAAGGCATTTACGGTATTTCATAAAATATTTTTCAATAATGATTATTGGATTTTTGATGAGAGAACTGATCCAATAATTAAAGTTTTACCGGAAGAAGTGTTCAAGCTATATGCATTAATTATATTATTATTTATCTTTATTGCAGTAGTATCTTATAAAGTATATTACTTAAAAAATAGAAGTAGTTATGTAATTGAAAAACATAATGATAATATAAAAAGTGAAGGTTAACCCTTCACTTTTTATATTATAAAGCAAGTTTAAATATTTCTAATGCTTCTTTTTCTCTAATTTCTACAAAGTTTCCAACATGGTCATAATGAGCAACTAATTTTTTAGACATTTCCTCTATATGCTTATCATTAATATTTGCATGACTTAATCTAGTTGGAAGTTCAATTTTAGTAAAGAAGTTTTCTAAGGCTTCTATGCCTTTAAGGGCAGTTTCTTCAAGATTATTTAAGTTAATATCTATATCAAAAACTCTATTTGCAAATTGAGCAAATCTATTTAAATCATGTTTATATACATATTTCATCCATGCAGGGAAGATGATAGAAAGCCCAGCGCCATGAGCAATATCATAAATACCACTTAATTCATGTTCTATATCATGAGTAGCCCAATCACCAAGTCTACCAATACTTAACCAGTCATTATGAGCTACCATTCCAGACAACATAATTTCTGCTCTTGCATTATAATCATTAGGATTATTATTTAATCTTAAAGCATTTTCCATAATAGTTTTTAGTGTAGCTTCACATAATCTATCAGTTAAGTCAACATATTTTTCATTTGTAAAATATCTTTCTAGTATGTGAGCTATCATATCAGCTATACCACAAGAAGTTTGATATTTTGGAAGAGTATAAGTAAGCTCGGGGTTAAGTATAGAAAATATAGGTCTTAATGTTGGATGGCCTGTACTTCTTTTATAAAGTCCGTCTTCATTAGTTATAACACATCCAGAACTTGTTTCACTACCTGCAGCAGGAATAGTTAATACAGTAGCAAGCTTTAAGCAAGTATGATTAATATCAGTTCCGATAAATAAATCCCAAACATCACCCGTATAGTTTACACCAGCAGCAATAGCTTTAGCTGAATCTATTACACTTCCACCACCAACAGCAAGAATGAAATCAATATTATTTTTTCTGCAAATTTCTATACCTTCTCTTACTAAGGAGACTCTAGGATTAGGTTTAACCCCTCCAAGTTCAACTATTTCTATATTTTCATTTTGTAGTGAAGTTACTATTTTATCATATAAACCGGTAGATTTAATACTACCGCCACCGTAATGAAGTAATACTTTGTTAGCATATTTTTTTACTTCAACACCAACTTTAGTTTCTGTATTTTTTCCAAATATAATTTCAGTTTGATTTTTATAATTAAAATTTCTCATATATCCTCCTTAAATTTATATAGTATACATATATAATACTAAAGCTTATACAAGCTTTCAAATAAATAGATTAGTTTTATTTAAATAACTTTCTTACTAAAGATATCTTATTTTTATATGGAGCAAACCTAATTGGAAATTCTATAAAAGTACCTCTTTTAATAATTGACTTTTTATGGGAAAATGTATCGAAGCTAGCTTTTCCATGATAAGCTCCAAGACCACTAGAGTTAACTCCACCAAAAGGTAAATAAGAAGAAGCTACATGTATTATAGTATCATTTATACAACCACCACCAAAGGATAGAGAGTTAAGAATTGTTTTTATTCTAAGCTTATCTTCAGAGAAGTAATATAATGCAAGTGGTTTTTCTTTAGATTTAACAAATTCAATTGCTTCTTCTAGAGAAGAGTATTCAATTATTGGTAAAATTGGTCCAAATATTTCATCCTTCATAACTTTACTATCTTCTTTAATATCAGTTAGGATAGTTGGTTCAAAATAAAGATCATCATCATTATATCTTCCACCAAAAGAAATATTTCCATCATTTAAGTAACTTTTTAATCTATTTAATGCTTCAATATTTACAATTCTAGGATAATCACTATTGTTTTTAATATCCTTAGAAAATTGAGCTTGAATTTCTTTCTTTAAGGCTTCTATTAAAGAATTTTTAATTGATTTTTCTACCAAAATATAATCAGGAGCCACACAGGTTTGACCTGAATTAATTAATTTTCCCCATATAATTCTTTTAGCAGATAGTTCTATATTTGCAGTTTCATCTATTATACATGGACTTTTACCACCAAGTTCTAAGGTTACTGGCGTTAAGTTTTTAGCTGCCTTTTCCATAATTATTTTTCCTACTCTAACACTTCCAGTAAAGAATATATAATCAAATTTTAAGTCTAACAAATAAGAAACAGTTTCTTTTCCGCCTAAAGGATCAACTATTTTAATGTAATCTTCATCAAAATTTTTATTTATTATATTTTCTAATATTTTAGCAGTATTTGGACTGTTTTCTGAAGGTTTAAGAATAGCGCAGTTACCAGCTGATATAGCCCCAATAAGAGGTGATATTACTAGTTGAAAAGGATAATTAAATGGTCCAATAATAAGAGTTACACCATAAGGTTCTTTATAAATATAGCTTCTGGCAGGAAAGTATGCTATAGAAGATTTAACTTTTTCTTGTTTAGACCACTTTTTTAATTTTTTTATATGTAAATTTATTTCTTCATAAACAAGACCTATTTCTGTTGTGAAGCCTTCAAAATCTGATTTTCTTAAATCTTTATTAAGAGCATCTAAGATATCATTTTCGGAAGATTTAATTACATTTTTTAATTTTTTTAGTGCATTTATTCTAAAGTCTAAATCTTTCGTTTTATTAGTATTAAAAAAATCTTTTTGTTTATTAAAGGTGTATAGTATATTATTCATTATGCCTCCATAAGAAATTCTTAATATTTATATAAATATTAAGAATTATTATTTTTACCATATAGTTATTATAACATTTTGTTTTTAAATAAGTTAAAATTATTTAAATCTATATTTTAATGACTTATGTTTTTTAGTGAAAATACTACTTTTTAAGAAAACTTCACCTGAAGCTAAGAATCATTCTATAATGAATTAAGTTAATAAAATATAAAAAAAATTCACAACTTACATAATAAATATATTTTAATCAATTGAAAGATAAGCTAATAAATGATAAAATAAAGATACCCTATAGAGGTATATTGAGTTGGAGGTATAAAGATGGAAGAGGAAAATGAAAAGCTACGAAAAGATATTATAAATAGACTTAAAAGAATTGAAGGTCAAGTAAAAGGAATTCAAGGTATGCTTGAGAAAAACGTTTGCTGTTCAGATATATTAGTTCAAATTTCTGCCATTAGATCAGCGATAAATAGGGCAGGTGGATTAACTATAGAATATTATGCTAAAAATTGCTTAAATATTGAAGAGGGAACAGAGGAACAAGAAACCTTAAAAGAACTAATTAAGACTATTAACACTTTTGTAAAATAATTTAAAAAACTATTTACAATTTGTTTTTTAGATGATAATATATAAAAAAAGAAATGTTAAATGCTATGATGAGAAGAAGTAAAATTAATGCATCTTTAAAGAGAGTTTTACCTTGGCTGAAAGTAAAATAAGAAAGTTAGTTTGAATAACATCTCTGAGCTATACCCCCAAAGATAACAACTAGTAGGCGGTAATCGGGAGCACCCGTTATAGTGATAGAGTATCTAAGTTTTACTTACGTACTTGATAAGGTTATTATTGTGAAGTAATAGCGAATTAAGGTGGCAACATGGAATGTAACTTTCATCCTTTTATAGGGGTGAAGGTTTTTTTATTTTGTTAAAAAAAGTTAATAATTCTTTAAAGAGTTTAAATATACGTATATTTATAAAAAAATTATTGAAAAGCTAATCAAAAATTAAAGGAGGATTTTTTATGAAAATCGATGGAATAATTGTACCAAAAGACTACAAAAGTAGCTCAACATTAATTGAAACTGAAATTCATATTAAACAAATTAAGGATTTTTTTGAAAGAGCATTAGCTGAGGCTTTAAGTTTAACTAGAGTTTCTGCACCTTTATTTGTTGAATCCAGCAGTGGAGTAAATGATAATTTAAATGGAGTTGAGAGACCAGTTAAATTTGATATATTAGCAACAGGTAGTGATGTAGAAATAGTTCATTCATTAGCTAAATGGAAGAGGTTAAGTTTATATAGATATGGATTTAATGTAGGAGAAGGGCTATATACAGATATGAATGCAATTAGAAGGGATGAGGAATTGGACAACCTTCATTCTGTATATGTGGACCAATGGGATTGGGAAAAAATTATAACTAAAGAAGAAAGAACAGAAGAAAAACTTAAGGAAATAGTTAAAACTATATATGGAGTATTTAAGGAAACTGAAGATTTTGTTAAAAGCCAAGGTATGGGGAAAGAGATAGACCTTCCAGAAGAAATTTTCTTTATTACAACTCAAGAACTTGAAGATTTATATCCAGATTTAACAAGTAAAGAAAGAGAAGATGCTATATGTAAAAAGCATAAGGCTGTTTTCTTAATGAAGATAGGGGATAAGTTAAAATCAGGTGAAAAGCATGATGGAAGAAGTCCAGACTATGACGATTGGAATTTAAATGGAGATATATTATTCTGGTATCCATTACTAGATAGAGCTTTTGAGCTTTCGTCTATGGGAATTAGAGTTGATAAAGAGTCACTAGATTACCAGTTAAGAGTTTCAGATAATGATTTTAGAAGAGAATTTGAATTTCATAAGATGTTATTAAATGATGAACTACCATTTACAGTTGGTGGTGGAATTGGACAATCAAGAATTTGTATGTTCTTTTTAAACAAAGCTCATATTGGAGAGGTTCAATCAAGTATATGGGATGAAAAGAATTTGAAAGTATGTAGAGAAAATGCAATAAATTTATTATAAGAGAAATAATTACTTTAAATTAGAGCTTGGCATTAATAATTAACAGTAGTTAATATTGACATTTTTATATAATTATTTATAATGATGGTATATTAGGTAATAATTATACATGTTAAATTTTAAGAAGATATAAATTTAATGTAAATAAAGGAGGCGAGTTTATGAAAGCGTTCGTAGACGAAAATACTTGTATATCATGTGGATTATGTGAAGGAATATGTCCTGAGGTTTTTTCATTAGAATCAGGAGTTTCACAAGCTAAGGAAGGTCCAGTAGCAGCTGAATATGAAGACGCAACTAGAGAAGCTTGTGATAGCTGTCCAGTTACTGCAATATCAGTAGAAGAATAATTTAACGGTTTAATATCAAAGTAGATATTATCCAATAAGAAAAGGTGGATTCATTAATTTGACTCCACCTTTTTGTAATATGTATTACTCCTAATTTATTTTTTTCTATAATTATCTAGTCTGTATTTAAATAACCTTCTTTTAGATATTTTTTCAAGCTCATTTATCTCACGTTTATTTTTGGTTGACATAAGAAGTTTTGTTATAGTAGATACAAAAATCACACCTAAAGCTAAAGAACCTGCACTAGCTAAAGTATTTAATCCAAGCTCTATTGATTCCATTATATTGCCGTTTACGGCTTCGTACATTGTATAATACATGCCACCTCCAGGTACTAAGGGAATAAGAGCGCATATTATTAAAGAAGTAACTGGAGTTTTTAAAACTCTAGCCATTATTTCTGAATAAACACTAAAAATTATTGCTGATATAAAAAATGATGAAGTTGTATCTAAACCAAACTTGAAACAAATTAAGCTTACAAACCAACTTAATCCACCTCCAAGGGCAGCATAAAATAATTTTTTACCTTTTATATTAAATAGTATCCCAAAGCCTAGAGTGGCAAAAAAAGCAAATAGTGATTCACTTAACATAATAATCCTCCTAAATTAAAGCGTTCCAAAGGTAGATATCCAAAAGCTAAGAACAGCACCAGTGCCTATAGCTATTGAGATAGCCACTAGAAATGCCTCCACAGCTCTTGTAAGGCCTGCTAGTAAGTCCCCAGATATTGTATCTCTAATAGCATTAGTAATAGCAAGACCAGGCACCAAAAGCATTATGGATCCTATTATAGTTTTATCTAAATCTGAAATTAAGTTTGATTTTAATAAAAGAATTGCAATGATTGCTGCTATGCCAGCACAAATGCTGTTTATAAAAAATTGGTTAATTCCTAAGCTAGCAAACTTAATAGATACAGATTTTATTATAAGACCTATTAAAAAGGCAGCGAGAGCTTCTCTTAGTTCTCCACCAAATAGGAAAACAAAGCAAAAAGCTCCTAAGGCAGATATTAATATAGCTGTTTTATCACTATATCTTTCTCCATTATCAATTAGCTTTAATTGCTCTTTAAGCTGAGAAACTGTTAGTCCTCTATTTATAATATTTCTAGATAGATCGTTAACCTTATGCACTTTATCTAAGTCTATAGTGCGAGTTGATACTCTTCTTATTAAAGAGTAAGTTTTACCATCATGACATATTGAAACCATCACACCTGTAGTGGTAACAAAGCTTTCAGCTTCTTCAACTCCATAAATTTTACAAATTCTCCATACTATTTCTTCTGCTCTATAAGTTTCTCCGCCAGATTCTAACATTATTTTTCCAGCAAAGGTTGCAACATGAAGTATTTCATTTAAATCCATAAAGATTACTCCTTAAACTAAAAAATTTTCTTTACATTTCAAAAATACTAGCAGTACTTAAATGCTAGCAAAATTTTTTCAATTAAATATAGTTAATATATTATAACTTAAGTATTATAACATACGGAAATAGTTTATTATAGTAGTTTGTATATTTAATAATCTATTTATTAAAGAATAACGATAAAAAATAAATAATTACAAATATCAATTGATTATTCTTGGAAATAAACTTATAATTTACTCAAAAGTAATTTTTAAAAATATTAATTTGGGGTGATAAAATGAATTTTGAAAATCTTTCAAAAGAAGATAAGGCGATTAGTGATTTAATTCAAAAGGAGCTAAAAAGACAGCAGGATGGAATTGAATTAATTGCATCTGAGAACTTTGCTTCTAAAGCAGTAATGGAGGCTATGGGTTCTTTCCTTACTAATAAGTATGCAGAAGGGTATCCAAATAAGAGATATTATGGTGGATGCCATGTTGTAGATGAAGTTGAAGATATAGCTAGAAATAGAGCTAAGGAACTATTTGGAGCTGAACATGCGAATGTTCAACCTCATTCAGGTTCACAAGCAAATATGGCAGTATATCTTTCAGTTCTTGAAACAGGAGATACTGTTTTAGGGATGGATTTAAGCCATGGAGGACATTTAACTCATGGTTCACCAGTAAATTTTTCTGGTAAGTTATACAACTTTGTATCTTATGGAGTAGATAAGGAAACTGAAACTATAGATTATGATGTAGTAAGAGAATTAGCTTTAAAGCATAGACCAAAGCTTATTGTTGCTGGTGCAAGTGCTTATTCAAGAATAATTGATTTTAAAGCTTTTAGAGATATTTGTGATGAAGTTGGAGCATATTTCATGGTAGATATGGCTCATATTGCAGGATTAATAGCTGCAGGAGAACATCCATCACCAGTTCCATATGCAGATTTTGTTACATCAACTACTCATAAAACTTTAAGAGGACCTAGAGGTGGATTAATACTTTGTAAAGAGAAATATGCAAAGCAAATAGATAAGACTATCTTCCCTGGAATTCAAGGAGGACCATTAATACATACTATTGCAGCTAAAGCAGTATGTTTTAAAGAAGCTTTAGATCCAAGTTATAAGGAATATATTAAGAATGTTGTTAATAACTGTAGCGTACTTGCTAATGAATTAATAAACTATGGTTTTAAAATAGTGTCAGGTGGTACTGATAATCATTTAATCCTTGTTGACTTAAGTAATAAGAATATTACAGGTAAGGATGCAGAACTAATATTAGACTCAATAGGAATTACTGTTAATAAAAACACTGTTCCTAATGAAACTAAGAGCCCATTTGTAACTTCAGGTATAAGAATAGGTACAGCAGCTGTATCTACTAGGGGATTTAATGAAGATGATATGAAGGAAATAGCATCAATAATTAACGATACTCTTTCAGTAGAAAACCCTAACATAGAAGCTTTAAAAGGAAGAGTAAAGGCATTATGCGATAATCACCCTTTATATAATTAATATTGCTTTTTTAATTACAGCTTAGGTTAAAAAAGCACCTATATATGTAATTACTAATTATTTATTTAAAAAGGAGAAAAGCAATGAAATTAATATCTTGGAATGTTAATGGAATAAGAGCTTGCGTAACTAAAGGATTTTTAGATTTCTTTAATGAAATTGATGCAGATATATTTTGTATTCAAGAAAGCAAGCTTCAAGCAGGTCAAATTGATTTACAACTAGAAGGTTATCATCAATATTGGAATTATGCTGAGAAAAAAGGATATTCAGGAACAGCAATTTTCACTAAGAAAGAACCTTTATCAGTTTCATATGGTTTAGGAATAGAAGAGCATGATAAAGAAGGAAGAGTAATTACTTTAGAGTTTGAAAACTTCTATATGGTAACAGTATATACTCCAAATTCAAAAAATGAACTTGCTAGATTAGACTATAGAATGGTATGGGAAGATGCTTTTAGAGAATATTTAGTAAACTTAGATAATAAAAAACCTGTTATAGTATGTGGAGATTTAAATGTAGCTCATAAAGAAATAGATTTAAAGAATCCTAAAACTAATACTAGAAATGCTGGGTTTACAGAAGAAGAAAGAGGTAAATTTACTGAATTATTAAATGCAGGATTTACAGATACTTTTAGATTCTTTTATCCAGATTTAACAGGAGTATATTCTTGGTGGTCATATAGATTTAGTGCAAGAGCTAAGAATGCAGGATGGAGAATTGATTATTTTGTAACTTCTAAAGCAATAGATGAAAAATTAGTTGATGCAAAAATCCATACTGAAGTATTAGGATCTGACCATTGTCCTGTGGAATTAACAATTGAATTATAATTTATTAAAGAGCTGCCATAAGACAGCTCTTTATTTTTTAAAAGTAATTGTGATATTTTTACAAAAATAAGTTGTGAAAATCAAATTTATATTTATATGTATGGTTATGGACATATAAAAATGGGGCTGTTCCAGAATAAAAATTAAGAGTAAATAATAAAAAATAAAATTTTTAAGTAATTATAGATTAAGTTAATTTGAATAATATAAACAAGCTATGCACAATATATATTTAATTAAATTAATAAGTATATGTTTCAATAAATAATTTACATATTGTAGTCTCATAGAATATTAAGTAAAAATATTTTTAAGTAAACTACATTAATTGGAAGCATAAGCAATAAAAATTTTATAACTTAGGAGGAAAAATGAAAAAGAAAAACTTTATTAGTATATTAATAGTTTCCATTATTTCTTTTAATATCTTAGCTTTAAATCCAAAAGCTTTTACAGAAGAGGAAAATAAAAAATTAGTTATATGTATTGATGCTGGACACCAAAAGAAAGGGGATAGTAAGCTTGAGAATGTTTCACCAAACTCTAGTAATAAAAAACCTAGAGTTTCCCAAGGTACTGAAGGCATTTCAACAAAGAAACCTGAATATGTAGTTAATTTAGAAGCAGCAACTATTTTAAAAGACTTATTAGAAGAAAAAGGTTACACTGTAATTATGACTAGGAAAGAGAATGATGTAAATATAAGTAATGCAGAAAGAGCTGAAATAGCTAATAAATCAAAAGCAGATATGACAATTAGAATTCATTGTGACAGCTTAAAAGACAATAGTAAAACAGGTGCAACTCTTTTAGTTCCATCTAGCAAGGGAAGCACAAAAGATATTTTTAATGAAAGTAATAAGTACGCTGAAATATTAAAAACTAACCTTAAGGATAATGGAGTTAAGGTTAATGGAATATTTGAAAGAAATGATATTACAGGATTTAATTGGTCAAGGGTTCCAGTAGTAATATTTGAAATGGGATTTATGAGTAATAGTTGTGAAGATGCTATGTTATGTGATAAAAATTATCAAAGAAAGCTTATGAGTATAGTGGCTGATTCTATAGATCAATATAAAGATAATATAAAGGAGGCACAGAACTAATAGTAAAATAGGCAACTTATTTTAAATTGAAATTTTAATTAGTTTAAGGCTATAGCTATGGTTATAGCCTTTTTTGTATTGCAATTTCTAAGATTTATTAAAAATAAGTATAAGTTTATCTCTTGGGAATATTTAATGCTTATTTATTTAGTCTATTTAGGAAAAGTTAATCAAGTTATTTCTTCTAGTGATTTACCATATAAAGATAAATTTTATCTAATGTATCTATATTAGGATAAATAAAATAGGGCTATTGCTAGTGGATATTAATTTCTTAATGCAATAACCCATTAATTTATTTTTAATATTTAACTTTTAATAATTTACATGTATTAGATGGAATTTTATATTATCATTACTCCATCCTAAATCATATGGAACTAATAACCTATTTGTGTTGTGGCAGGTTACTAAAGGATAACCTTTAGAATCAAAACCAGTTACCGTTGATACATGAGTTATTCTACCTTTCTTTTCATAAGCTACAAAGTCACCAGGCCTTAAATTAAAGGCTGCTTTGTATATATTTTGATAGTTTCCTTTTGCAATATAAGAAGCTCTACCACTTGAAACCATATAATTTTTAAAGCCTTGAGCATTAAGCCAAGCTTTAGTGCCATCCTTACCAGCATAATTCCATGTTCCGTTCTTTTTAAAACCTCCACCCTCAAATAAGATTTGGGAAGCAAAATTAGCACAATCACCTCCATCAGGATTATGATCTTTGTAATCAGGATTATACTTAAAGGTTAATTCCTCATCTTCAGAAACGCCACAATATTTATGAGCATAATCTATTGCTTTTTGAATTTTTTCAGAAGGAGTATATTCAGGAGTAGTTTGGGTTAGGAGATAATTTTTAATTTCATCAGACTTAATATTATTTAGATCTAGGGAATCAGCAAAAGGATCGGTGTACCATTCTTTAGTTATTATATATCGATCATCTTGTTTTCTTAAGTTTAAATAATGATTAGTACCAAGTCTAAAGTGATTAATAGTTTCAGGGCTATCTACATAGTAATAATTAAAATCTGTAGCAACATCGCAAATTATTCCATAGAGTCCAGGTTCTTTTTCTGCTACTTTTCTTATTCTAACAATAGATTTTAAATCTTTAAATTTTACAGATTGTTTTTCTGACCAATTAATTAAGTACTGTGTTTTCTTTGCTTCGCTTTCATAAGCCCATAAGCTAACTTTTATTTTTAAATCATAAAATTCCTTAAGAAGCTCTGAATCACCAGACACTATAGCAGTATTTCTCTTTGTAAACAAATCTTCTATTAAGGATTTAAACTCTTTCTTTACCTCTTCAGAAGAGGTATCTATTAAGTTTGAGGATTGAATTTCTTCATTATATAAATCAAAATCTTCTTTATCAGCTTTAACTTTAAAATAAGGTATCAAATTGAAAACTAATAAGGATATAAGAATAAGTTTATTAAATTTTAGCTTCAAATTTTTTCTTCTCCTTTCAAAGTAGACTATATATGTAGTTTGTACTAAAAATTAAAATTTATATGTATCTTTAAATTAAATAATTAGGATACTTTTAGCAAATTTGTAATTTAAACATATAATATTTATAATTAATTTTAGGGGAACATTTAATGAAGCAATTAAATTATCTTTATGAAAATTCAAAAGAGGTTAAATTTGATAATGGAGATAATATAGTATTTATGTCTGATATTCATAGAGGAGATGGGACTTTTTATGATTCATTTCTTCCAAACAAAAATATATATAAGGCAGCTTTATCATATTATTATAAAAAAGGTTTTACTTATGTAGAAGTAGGAGATGGAGATGAGCTTTGGAAAAATATTAATTGTACAGATATAGCTTATGTATATAATGATGTTTTTAAGGTGTTAAATAAATATAAAGAAGAAAATAGACTTTATATTATTTATGGTAATCATGATATAATAAAAAGTAGGGAAAATTTTTATATTACACAATATAGAGCTTTAAAAAAGATAGGCAATAATTATGGTCATAATTTTTTAAAGTTTATTAAGGATTTAAATTTTTATGAAGGTATAAATTTTAAATACACTCCAATAAATGAAAAGTTCTTAGTAACTCATGGTCATCAAGCTGATGAATTTAATTATAGGTATTGGATGATTTCTAGATTCTTAGTTAGATATCCATGGAAGTTTTTAAATGGAATTGCAGGTTTTAGAGATCCATCAAGTCCAGCTAAAAATAATAAAAAAGGAAATAAGGTAGATAAAAGATTAGAAAAGTGGGCTAAAGATAATGGAAAGATGATCTTATGTGGACATACTCATAATAGTAGAATGCCTGAATGTAAAGAACCACCATACTTTAATGATGGATGTGCAGTTTTACCTTATGCTATTACTGCAATTGAAGTTGAAAGTGGAAGGATATCTTTAGTAAAATGGAATATAGAAGCTCAAGAATCAGGCGTTTTATGGGTAAGACGAAAGATTATTACTGGTCCTAGGAATATAGAAGAGTATTTATTATGGGCAAGACAAGAAAGAATTAGAATGATAGAAGATGAAAAAATTAAAAAAAGAAAAGGGGATTAAAATGAATTCAATAGATTTACATTGTGATACAGCTAGTAGACTATTATATGAAGATTTAAAATTAAGAGAAAGTATATGTAAGGTAGATATAAAGAAATTAAAAGAAGGAAAAGCTTTAGCACAAGTATTTGCACATTTTATAGAGCTGGATTTATTAAAGAATCCTTATGAAGAATTTATAAAAATGTATAATAATTTTATGAAGGAATTAAAGGAAAATAAAGATAGCATAGAATTAGTTAGAAATTTGAAAGAATTAGAAGCGGTTAATAGCCTAGGGAAAATAGGAGCTTTTTTATCTATAGAAGAAGGTGAAGTTCTTGAAGGTAACGTAGAAAGAGTACAAGAGCTTTATGATATGGGAATAAGGTTTATCACTTTAATATGGAACTTTAAAAATAGTATAGGCTATCCTAATGCAGGTTATAAATATAAAGATAAAGGATTAACTGAACGCGGTAAGGAAATAGTATTAGAAATGGAGAGAGTTGGAATAATTCCGGATTGTTCTCACTTATCTGATGGTGGATTTTATGATTTAATTAATATTTGCAAAAAGCCATTTATTGCAACACATTCAAATGCAAGAGCAATAACTGATCATTCAAGAAATTTAACTGATGATATGATAGTTAAGCTTGCTAATAAGGGTGGAGTTATGGGACTAAATTTCTGCGGACCTTTCCTTGGAAGTGAAAAAGTGCCTACAATCAATTCAATGATAGCTCATCTAAAGCATATAAAAAATGTTGGTGGTGTTGATGTGCTAGCATTAGGAACTGATTTTGATGGAATTGGAAATGAAGTTGAAATAAAAAATATTGGTGAAATAGGTAAACTTAGAGATGTCCTATTAAAAGAAGGGTTTACAAATACCGAAATAGATAAAATTTATTATGGAAATGTAAAAAGAGTACTTAAAGAGTGGCTATAAAAATGATATAAGTTTTCTATTATTGAAACCAAAGAAGTAAAATTATAAAGAGTTTTTTAGAGGAAACTTTTTATAATTTACTAAAGAATAAAAAGTTAAGGAGAAGAAAATGGTAAGTTTACAAGGAAAAATTGCTTTAGTAACTGGTGGTACTAGGGGGATTGGAAAAGCAATTGCATTAGAGTTAATTAAAGAAGGTGCTACAGTAATAATTAATTATTCAAAAGATGACTTATCTGCAGAAGAAACATATAAAGAGGTTCAAGAGTTAGGTGGCTATGCCAAGCTTTATAAAGGTGATATATCTAACTATGATTTTTGTAAGGAAATAATAGATTATATAATAAAGACCTTTGGTAAAATTGATATATTAATTAATAATGCTGCTGTTTCCTTTAGAGGACTATTTATGGACTTTTCAAGTAGAAATATTGAAAATATATTTGGAATTAATGTATTTGGAGCTATGTACTTAAGTAAAGAAGTTATACCTCATATGATAAATAGAGGTAGTGGTAATATTATTAATATATCATCTATATGGGGTGAAACTGGTGCTTCTTGTGAAGTATTATATTCAAGTACAAAAGGAGCTATAAACTTATTTACCAAATCCTTAGCTAAGGAATTAGCACCTATGGGAATAAGAGTTAATGGAATTGCACCAGGAGTAATAGATACAGAAATGAATTCATTTTTATCTCCTGAAGAAAGAGAAGGGTTAGAAAATGAAATTCCAGTAGGAAGATTTGGAGATCCTAAGGAAGTTGCAGAATTAGTATTATTTTTATGTAGTGAAAAATGTACTTATATAAACGGACAGATCCTAAAAATAGACGGAGCTATGCTGTAGATATATTGGAAGGTAGTCCTCAATCATATATTATGCTTTGTCTCCGTCGCAAGCTCCAAGTCGACATTCACATAATATATGACTGAGGACTTTTCAATATATCTATATATCGCGTAACTGACTAAAGGAAAAAACTATGCGGGCATAGTTTAACAGAAGTATTATTTTGAGTTATGGGATTATGCTGACCTTGCAAGCTCCAAGTCAGCTTTCACACAATATGTATAGAGTTCTATAACTAATATAAAATCTTAAGTTTTACGCCGGACCTAGAAGGAAAAAACTATGCGAGCATAGTTTAATAGAAATATTATCTATAGTTATATTATTATGGATCTCACAATTTTCAAGTTCGTTTACTCATGATTTTTGAACTGCGCACTAAAAAATACCGCATATTCACTTTTGTAAAATGTACCCTATAAGATAGACAACTAATAAAATGTCTATTTTATAGTTTTTTTGTGTATAATAAAACATAGCGATAGGAGTGGATTAGATGAGTAGTAAGTTATTTACGAAGGAAGAAATAGAAATGTTAGCTAATAATAAATATATAAAGAGTGTCAGTGAGAGATCAATCACTTACACGAACGAGTTTAGGCGTATTTTTATATCAGAATACGAAAAAGGAAAGTTCCTACGAAAGATATTTGAAGAATGTGGTTTTGCAATAAGTATATTAGGAATTGGACGAGTTGAATCAATGAGTAAGAGATGGCGTACTGCATATAAGAAAAATGGTGTGCGTGGATTAGATGATTCAAGAAAATGTAATTCTGGAAAAACTATTGGTAAAGAATTGTCCATAGAAGAAAAATATCAACGTATTAAAGTGCAAAATAATCTACTTAAGGCTGAGAATGAATTACTAAAAAAGCTCGATATGATAGAAAGGAGGATGAGAAAAAAGAAATAGTTTTATTAGCAAAAGAAAAATTTATTCTTATTAAATCAGTAATTAAAAGATATAAACTAAAAAAATGACTAGTTATCTATGTAAATTAGTTGGTGTTTCATGTTCGGGGTATTATAATTATTTTTCATTAAAATCCGAATGCTTGCGTAGCAAGCGCAACGATAATGATATAGAGATTAAAAATGTAATTTTAGAAGCATTTAATTTTAAGAATCGTAAAAAGGTGCTAGACAAATAAAAATGATAGTGGAAGACCAATATGGAATTATATATAATCTGAAACGTATTCGTAGAATTATGAAAAAATATGATATTGTTTGTCCTCATAGAAAAGCAAATCCTTATAGGAGAATGGTAAAAGCAACCAGAGAACATAAAAACTTACCCAATTTACTTAATAGAAATTTCAAACAAAATATTCCTGGTAAAGTACTACTTACTGATATTACTTATTTATTCTATAAAAATAGAAGTAAAAAGGCTTATTTGTCGACCATTAAAGATGCATCTACTAATAAAATATTAGCATATAATGTATCCGAAAGCCTTACTTTAGATATAGTTATAGATATTCTCACTAAACTAAAAAAATCAGAAAGGGTAAAATTTCATAAAGAAGATTTTATTCACATGAGTATAGATATCAATGGAATTTAAAGAAGATGGCCCCTGTTCAATACAGAAATCATCTCTTTAAGTTATCACGGTCTTTTTCATAATGTCCTTTACAAAGGGTACATTTTATTGAATAATACGGTATTCTCATTAATTAATATTTAATTTTATATTCCTAGTACCTAATACTTTAAGATTGTTCCTTATAACTAATCAACAAATTGAAATTTGTTAAACTTCGTATTATGCTCATAATAGGAATGATTTTGACCAATAATTACTGATGCTTTCTAAATGTAATAACGAATGCCCCTTTAATCTGTATTGATGTTGCCATATAATCGTATGTCACAAGTTCCCATCCATTAGCAGCTCTCTCGTTAATTAGCTTGTCTAACATAGATATGTCACCTACATCTGCTTTGTCAGAAAACCATTTTGTACTTACTGTTAAAATTTCTGTTTTATAAATATACATAGTATCTTCCTCCTGTATAAATTTCTATTTATCAGATAGTTAAAAAATAAAACTACCTAACTTAATAATACAATTACGTAATAATATATATTTTTATTATATATTTATTTAGAATATAATTCCATAATATATGGAAATAATTACTCTTGTTGAAAAAAAGTTAATAATTATCAACATTCAAATAAAACAGAGCGAAAATGAAAAATTAGCCTATATCTTAATTAACTAAGTAATTTAAGATATAGGCTTTGTTTTATAAGTTTTTTAGTTACTTATATATTTTTAATTTAAAATCATTGGACTTTTTAATATAGCATATTATAAATGTATAGTATGCTGTAAGTATTATTTTTTTAAACTTTTTATAAAATTACTCTTGTTAATCTTTCATTACTCTTTTTAATACTATTTTACATAGAATTATTGAAACTTTCATATTAAAATTCAATATTTTTAAGCTCAGATTAATGTTTTTTATTTTGAAACACTGTGATTTGAATATTTTTTATAAGCCTTCTTTATAGCTAGTACTATTAATTTAATCAATAAATATATTAAGAAAACATAAATGAAGCCATACAAGCCATAAACTATATCTGCAAATTCCATATTACCTCTATTAGTAAGTTTTTGTTGGATTTCTATTAGAAATACTATTACTACCATTACAGTAAAGGTGTAAATAAATGAAATTGCAGTTATGCTATATTTTGCAAGTTTTTTAAAGACTATTTGTGTAAATGTAAAAATTAATATTCCTATTACAGCCATAAATATAAAATGAAGTTGCTTATCATTAAGAGTGTATCCTGCAATTCCTACTATGTCTAATACTTTGTCATGTAAATCATTTATAAAACTAGCTATTAGCTTTAATATTTCTACCATAATAAACCACCTCACAATTATTTAAGAGTTATTATATCATTAAATCATTATTATTGCTAATTTATGATATAATATAGACTTATAGGATAATGTAATGGTGTTGTCGCACAATGAAAAATTAATTTGGATTGTTTGTGTGATACACCCATTAAAGAAAGAAAGGACATTTTATATGGGAAAAATATTAGTACTAGCAGAAAAACCTTCTGTTGGTAGAGACTTAGCAAAAGTTTTAAAAGCTAACAATAATAAGGGAGCTTATATTGAAGGAAATAAATATGTAGTAACTTGGGCTCTTGGGCATTTAGTTGGTCTACAAGATCCAGAAGGCTACGATGAAAAATACAAAACTTGGAGTATGGAAACACTTCCAATGTTACCTAAGTATATGAAATTAACAGTCTTAAAAAAGACATCAAAGCAATTTTATGAAGTTAAGAAACTTTTAAATAGAAATGATATAGATGAAATAGTTATTGCAACTGATGCAGGAAGAGAAGGGGAGCTAGTTGCAAGATGGATAATAGAAAAGGCTGGAGTTAAAAAGCCGATAAAAAGACTTTGGATATCTTCACAAACAGATAAGGCAATTTTAGATGGATTTAAGAATTTAAAACCTGGAAGTCAATATGAAAATTTATATAAAGCAGCTGTATGTAGAGCAGAAGCAGACTGGATAGTTGGACTTAATGCGACTAGAGCTTTAACTTGTAAGCATAATGCTCAATTATCAGCAGGTAGAGTTCAATCACCTACTTTAGCTATGATAGTAAATAGAGAAGAGGAAATTAAAAATTTCATTCCAAAGACGTACTATACAATATTAGCTAAGGCAAATAGCTTTTCTTTAACTTATGTTAATAAAGATAATAATGGAAGAATATTTAATGAAGACACTGCAAATAGCATAGTAAATAAAACAAGGGGGAAGGATGGAGAAGTAATTTCAATTACAGAAACCCCTAAAAAGAAATTTGCTCCAGCCCTTTATGATTTAACTGAACTTCAAAGGGATGCAAATAGAATATGGGGATATTCAGCAAAGCAAACTCTTTCAATAATGCAAAGACTTTATGAAAATCATAAGGTATTAACATATCCTAGAACTGATTCAAGGTATATTTCAAGGGATATTGTAGGAACTTTAGAAGAAAGATTAAAGGCTATTTCAGTAGGTCAATATAGAAGTATTGCAAGTGAAATACTAAGAGGAAAAATAAATGCTCATAAGGGATTTGTAGATGATAGTAAGGTAAGTGATCACCATGCTATAATTCCAACAGAGCAAAAACCTAATACAGTAAACTTTAGCAGTGAAGAAAGAAATATTTATGATTTAGTAGTTAAGAGATTCTTAAGTGTAATGCTACCTCCTTTTGAGTATATACAAACCAATATTGTAGCAGATATAAATGGAGAAAGATTTATTGCTAAGGGTCAGGTAATAAAATCTAAGGGATGGAAAGTAGTTTATAGCAAGGAAGATATAGAAGATTCATCTAAGGAGGATGATATTAAAGAACAAGTATTACCTAAGTTAAATAAGGGAGATAAGATAAAAATAAACTCTATTAACTTAAATAAAGGGCAAACTAAGCCACCAGCTAGATTTAATGAAGGAACTTTATTATCAGCAATGGAAAATCCTCAAAAGTATGTAAATGTTAATAAAGAAGCTGCTAAAACATTAAATGAAACTGGAGGACTTGGAACTGTTGCTACAAGAGCTGATATAATAGAAAAATTATTTAACTCTTTTGTTATTGAGAAAAGAGGAAAAGAAATAGTTCCAACTTCAAAAGGAAAGCAGTTAATAGAATTAGTTCCAAATGAACTTAAGTCACCTTTATTAACAGCAAAATGGGAAAGTAGATTAGATGCTATTAGTAAAGGAAAAGAAAGTGATAGTAGTTTTATTAAGGAAATGAAAAACTATTCTATTGCCTTAATAGAATCTATAAAGGGAGATAATAGCAAATTTATTCATGATAATAAAACAGGTAAAAAGTGCCCTAACTGTGGAAAATATCTTTTAGAGGTAAAAGGTAAAAATGGAGTTATGAATGTATGCCAAGATAGAGAATGTGGATATAAGGAAAATGTTAGTAGAACTACTAATGCAAGATGTCCAGAATGTAAGAAAAAGTTAGAAGTTAGAGGACAAGGCGATGGAAAGATATATATATGTACCGGAGCTAACTGTAACTTTAGAGAAAAGGCAACACAATTTGAAAAGAGATTTGATAAAAAGGGCAAGGTAGACAAAAGAGAAGTAAATAATATAATGAAGAAAATGAAAAAAGAAGCAGAAGACTTTAATAATCCTTTTGCAGCCCTTCTTGGAAATATAAAAATAGATGATAAATAATTAAGTTATAGAATGCAAATTAATAGATTTAAGTATAATAATGGAGCTGTCAGTGACAGCTCCATTATTAATATAGTATAGAGTTTTATCTGCATTTTTCTAGTCATTAAACCATTGATTTATTACATCAACTGTTTCATCACTTGGATAATACATCTTTTGATCATCTTCTTTTCCTATAGCAAAGTATGAAAATCCTAAGAACCAAGGTTCATCTTCAAAGACGTTTTTATAGGCTTCAAACCCATTAGCTTGTTCTTGATTATTTATTGAATTTGATAAGAATGGATTCCATGGCTCTACAGAGGCTTTTGTTGTTCTAGGGAAACCTAGTTCACCAAAGAAAATTGGTTTTTGCCATTTATCATTAAAGTTTTTAATTTGCTCTTTTATTTCTTGATTTCTATTATGCCTTGTTGAAGAAATAAGGGCATTTTCTAAATTATCTACTGAATTAATATCATTATCAGTTAATTCAAAGTAAGCAGCTATAGATATAAAATCTACTTTTGAAAAAATAGAGTTATTTAGTTTCTTATAATAATTTTCATCTAATTTAGCTACTTGTTCTTTAGTAGCTTCATCATTCCAATTAGCAGTTGTCCAAAAGCTTGTTCTATAAGTAATAAGACCTTTATAGTATTTTCTAGCGAAGTCAATCATATCAGAGAATTCAGTTTCATATGCTTCTAAATTATTAAATCCAGTAGCTATGTTTAAAGCATCAACTCTATATGGAATTGCTATGTCATCTATTAATGGCTTTAATACATTGTTTTTCCAATTGTTGAAAAAAGCATTGATATCAGTTGGATTATATTCAGTTTCATATTTACTACCATTAGCTATCCAAGGGTATGGTTCTAAGATAATATTAATACCTTTGCCTTTAAGTTTATCTAATAGACACTTAGCTCTTTGAAGACTATTAGTATCTATGCTTACATCACTAGAGTTTAAATCACTAATATTTATTACTATAGGTAAATTAATAGTATTTAAATCTAAAAGCTCTATATCTTCTAATGTCTTATCTATTTCATAATCCGTTGATAAATTACCAGATTTAATTTTTTTATCTAGTTTTTCTGTAAGTGTTTTCCCATCTTTCTTATTTAAATAATTATTTATCATTCCTCTACTTGTATAATTAATTTTAATAAAGTAGTAAGATAATAAGACAATTAGCAAGATGCATCCAGCTGCAATACGCCACATTAAATCTTCTTTAATAATATTTATTTTTTTACTCATTAGATCTCTCCTAAAAATTTTTTGAATTATTCCAATAAAAATATAATACCATAAAATGTAACATTGTGTTGTATATTGTAAAACAATTGAATATATTGTTTTACAAGTTTCAATTACTTATTAAAAGATAGATTTTTTTAAATCGGTATATTATGTTTTTGTAAAGCATATTATTATATAAAATAATGACATAAGTATTGAAGAGTATATTCAAATATGAAAGAGGTAGATAGAATTGCTTAAGAGTATTGAGAAGTATATTAGTATAGAGAGCAATAGATTTATAGAAAAAGCTATTAAGGCTTATGTTAATACCTATTACAAAAATAATCTGGAGGGTTTTTCCTGTAAGAAAATAATTGAGGAAAAATCAAAGACACTTAATTATATCAGGAAGAAAAGAAAAGAGTATAAGGGGGAGATGATATCTATTGAAAGAAGTATTAATTCTTTAGAAAATACTTATATAGCCTTAGATATAGAAAAGAATGAAAGAATTACCCTTGTAAAGAATAATAGGAGTTTTGTTTTAGAAGAACATAGAGGAATTGAAGATATAGAAAGTGCTATGAAAGAAAGCTTAAGATTAATAGAAGTTGAAAAGAAAAAATATGAAGAACTAAAAAACAAATTAGATACTTTTAATGATTTATCCATGGAAGATGAAAGGTTAGTTTATTTATTATTTAATTATATAAGAAGAGAATTTTTCAGAGAAAGAAAATTTATTTTAAGAATGTTAGATAGTGAAGATTTAAATGAATTTGACTTAATTTTAGGGTTTGAGTACATTTCAATAATTACTAAAAAAACATTATTAGTTGAGGAGGAGTTATTAGGTGGATAGTCATATAAAGGAAGATTTAATAAGTGAAAATATAAAGAGTAAGCTAAAGCAAATTTATAATGAAGTAGTAATTGAAGATATTAAATTAGAACTTTCAAAAAATAAGAACGAGATACTCCAAAGTTTTAATAAAGGATATGAAAGTAAGAAAAATAATAAGGAAATATTAAGTAAACTAGATCAACTATTAATATTAACAGATATGATTGAAAATAAAGATGAGCAAAAGATAAATTTAGTTTTAGTATACAATAAAGTTCTATTGTTCTCTAATATATTTTTAATTGTTTTATTAATTATCAGCTTTTTTATATAAGAGCAATAATATCAAAAATTATTTAACTATTAGAGATTTTTAAGCGATAGTTAACTTTTAAGTATTTTATTGATAATTATTGTTTAATGTGAAGAATTGGACCCCGATGGATCCATTTTTTCAGTTTTAATATATTTCAATAATTATTTAATACGTACAAAAAAACTAATAACTTTATAAATAAAAAATGAAATAATGAGTTTAAATAAAAAAATCAAATAGTAGGTTAAAATAATAGGTTTAAAATAGAAAGAAAAAGGGAGCTGGTAAAAGCAGCTCCATAAAAAATGTTTATTCTATTTCATCTTCATTAGCCTTTTTTAAAGTAAATTCAAATTTAACACCATCTTCAGTATTATATAGTCTATAATTACTTTCATGCAGGGTTAAAATCCTTTTTACTATGGATAGGCCGAGTCCGTTACTACTTTGAGATGAGTTTCTTGCTTTATCAAGTTTATAGAATTTATTAAATAACTTAGAAAGTTCTTCATCAGGTATATTAGCACCTTTATTTTCAACAGAAATATTAACAAATTCACCCTTGTCTAGAATTTCAATTATAACTTTTTCTCCTTTTGGAGTGTATTTTAAGGCATTACTAATTAAATTAGTCATAACTTGTTCTAATTGAAGGGTATCACCAATAATATAGCAGTATTCAAAATCTGATATTAAATCTAAGGTTATATTGTTAGCTTCAAATTCTAAAGTAAAACTTTTAATTAGTTTTTGAATAAGTCTCAAGATATTAAAACGTTCTATAAGTAAGTTAGAAATTCCAGCTTCTAATTTAGAAAGTTCAAGCATATTTGAAACTAATTTACTCATTTTTTTAGCTTCATCGATTATTGTATCTAAATAAAGGGAGGCAGACTCACCAGTTGCAATTCCATCTTTTAAACCTTCAGCATATCCTTCTATTATTCCTATTGGAGTTTTTAAATCGTGAGAAACGCTATCAACAAAGTCTTTTCTCATAGCTTCTAATTTTCTTTCTTTCTCTATATCTTCCTTAAGTTTTCTATTTTTATATTTTAAATCTTCTAATGTATTTTTTAAAGTAGAAGATAAGAAGTTTAATGTAGTAGCTAAATCACCAATTTCATCATCAGATTCTTCATCACACTTTACGCTAAAATCCATTGCAGACATCCTTTTTGCAACCTTATTTATATTAACTAAAGGCTTTGAAATTAAATTAGCATATATAGAAGATAAAAATATTCCTATAATAGTAAATCCTAAAAATAAATATAAGTAGAACTCTTTAATTACAGCTGATGCTTCACTAATTGGTTGCATAGATGATACTGTTACAAATATAGAATCATTTTTGCTATTTAATGACATTGGAGTTAATACTCCAATTTTAGTAGTATTACTATATTCATTATTAAAAATTTTAGCCTTTGGCTTGCCAGAATCTAATACTTCATTTACTAATTTATCATCATTAATTAGTTCTTCACAAAAAGCAGCCAAATTTTTAATATCTTCAGAAGAAGTATTATAGTTATTTAATACTTTAAGTTTTCCATCAAAAGTGAAGATAGCTATCTTGGAGTTAGTTTCTTGTTCAAATCTAAATAATTCTTTATTTAATAGTATATCATTATTTTGATATGCATAAAGTTTTGTAAATTGGACTGAATCATTAGCTAAATCCTTAGTCCTTTTACTTAAATAAAAGTCTTCAAAAAATATATTTTGAAATAACATACTAAAAATTAAAACAACAAATATAAGGCCGAAGGTTATTATAAATATTTTTTTTGAAATAGTAAATTTATTTTTTTGCTTCAAATCTATATCCACTTCCTCTTACTGTTATTATATAAGTAGATTTTTCACCAAGCTTTTCTCTAAGCCTTTTTATATTTGTGTCAACGGTTCTTAAATCTCCATAATAGTCAAGGCCCCAAACATTATCAAGTATGTTATCTCTAGATAAAGCTATTCCTTCATTATCTGCTAGATAAGATAGTAATTCAAATTCTTTAGGAGATAAATTAATAATTTCATTATTTATTTTAACTTCATGAGATAATTTATTTATTGTTAAACCATTATAGTCATTTTCACTAGAAAAGCTCTCTTCAGAAGTTCTCTTAAGTAAAGCTTTTACTTTTGCAACTAATACTTTTGGAGAAAATGGTTTGGTCATATAATCATCAGCACCCATTTCATATCCAAATAATTTGTCTTCTTCTTGGCCCTTTGCAGTTAAAAGTATTACTGGTACTTTAGAAACTTTTCTTATCATTTCAAGGACAGTAATTCCATCAACTCGTGGCATCATAATATCTAATATAACTAAATCCACTTTGCTATTCATAAAGTAGTTTATTCCCTCATCACCATCACTTGCCTCAATAATATTAAAGCCTTCTTTAAAAAAGTAGTCTCTAAGTAGAAATCTAATTCTAGTTTCATCTTCAATTATTAAGATATTCTTTTTCATAAAAGCCCTCCTTATAATAATGTTTTAAATTTTAATATTTTACTCAAGTAGTAAGTTTTTTAGTTTATATATAAGTTGTAATAAAGCTTTTACATTTTATAAAGTAATTTTTTATATTAAAAATATCTAAGAAATTGAATTGACTTGACAACTTATATAAAAATCAAAAAAACGATGATTTCAATTGATGTAGTTTATTTTAAAAGTATTATTTACTTAAAACTTTATAAGATTGCAAGATGTAAATTGGTTATTTAAATATATATTATAAAACTACATTAATATAATTAATTGAAACATATATATAATTATAAGTGTGATAAATTGTATGGTAAAGTAAAAATAGCATTATTTTATATTAAGATATTATTAAGGTAGATAATTATATGAAAGATAGATATAATATTATTGTTATATTTATAAAGGATTCATATTATATTTAAACAATGTAATATGAAGGATGATAGGTGGATGGATGTTTAAATTGAATTTTGATGTTAAGAAACATTTTTTAGATAATGGTTTAGAAGTTATTACTATAAAAAAAGATACTAAAATATCTTCAATTAATATTGGAGTTAAAGTAGGTTCATTAAATGAAGGAAATAATGAAAGAGGTATTAGCCACTTTATAGAGCACATGCTTTTTAAAGGAACTACAACAAGAAGCTACGAGGAATTAAATGACGAACTAGAGTTTCTAGGGGGGGAGTATAATGCATATACTGATTATACTTCAACTGTATACACTGTTAGCTGTTTAGAAGAGGAATTAAATAAAGCAATAGAAATATTAGGAGATATGATTATAAATCCTGAGTTTAATAGTGAGGAATTAGAGAAGGAAAGAGGAGTTATCTTAGCTGAAATGAGAACTAGCAAAGATGATATAGAAGACTTAAGCTTTAAAAGAACTAATGAAATTGCTTTTAATAAGAGTCCATTAAAGTATGATGTGGCTGGACTTGAAGTAAATGTTAAAAAATATTCTAGAGAAGATCTTTTAAGTTTTTATAATAAATATTATCTTCCTAATAACTCTATAGTTACTATAGTATCATCTTATGATCATAAGGATGCTTTAGAAGAAGTTAAAAAGATTTTTAGTAAATGGGAAAAAGGGGAAGTTAAAAAGAAGAATATTATTATAGAAGATAATAAACATACTATAGTTACTTCTAAAAAAAGTAATATAGAACAAAATACAATAGTTTATTTATATACTTTTCATAATTTAGACAAGGAGTTGGAATTGCCACTTAGAATTTTAAATCATAGGCTTGGTGAAAGTTCAAATTCTTTACTATTTAGAGAAATTAGAGAAAAAAGAGGACTAGCTTATGATATTTATACTAGTATAGATATGACTAATTACGTTAAGACTTTATATATCTACACTGCAGTAGCAGAGGAAGATTTAAGTTCTGCTATTGAAGCTATAGATGAAACTATTGATGATGTTAAAAGTGGAAAATTAGAAATTGGAGAAAGACATCTAGAGCTTATGAAAAAGGTTCATAAAACAGCAGTAATATCAACTTTAGAAGATCCAGCTGAATTATGTAACTATATTCTTCATCAAGGATTAGATGGAGAGAATTTTTATGAATTTGTAGAGGATATGAATAAGCTTCATACTTTAGATATTAATAAAATTAATGAAGTGTCTAAAAAGGTATTAGAAAATCCTACAGTTCATATACTAAGATCTTAATAAATTGGAGATAATTATGAATACAATAACAAAGATTGAAGTACAAAAGAGAAATAAAAATAGAGTAAATGTATATGTTGATCATGAATATGCTTTTTCTTTAGATAGTGAATTAGTTTATAAAGAGGGACTTAAGACTAATGAATCTATTAATATTGAAAGAATAGAGGAAATTGCTAAAAAAGATAATTATCTAAAATGCAAAAGTGCTGCCTTAAGGATAGTTGAAAAGACGTATAAAAGTGAAAAAGAACTAAAAGATAAACTTTTACTTAAAGGCTATGATAAAGATTCAATAGAAAAATCCATTGAATTTTTAAAAGAATATGGATTCATTAATGATAATAATTTTGCAAAACTTTATATAAAAGATAAAAATAGAACTCAAGGAAAAAGTAAGATTAAGTATGACTTAATTAAAAAGGGTATAAGCGAAGATATTATAGAGAGTAGTATATCTAATATAGATGAAGAAGTTGAAAGAGATAATGCTTACAATATTGCTATTAAAAAATATAATGTAATAGCTAAAAGAGAAGATGATAAGTATAAATTATCACAGAAATTATTTAGGTTTTTATTATCTAAGGGATATAGCTACGATACAGTTTCCTATGTTGTAAGAAAAATAACTAACCAAGAAGATATATAAATAAAGGAGATAGTACTATGCTAGAGTATTTACCATATATAATATGTGGTTTACTATTACTTTTTTCTATAAAAGATAGTATCCAAGGTTCACTAGAAGAAGAAAGTGCAGTATACTCTTTAAAAAGATTAATATATTATTTTTCTATATTTATAACATTTCTAATAATGTTACTAAATTTAGAGGATATTTATTTAGCTATATTAAAGTTTGCAAGTAATAACCCAGAGTTTTCAATACTTAATAATAATATAGTAAAAGCATTAGCACTTGGAGTTATATTTGCTATAATTCAAGCTGTTTTTTATTTTATATTATCACTATTAAGTAATCCTCTTAGTAAGGCCTATAAGATTTTGCTAAGTCGAGGAAAAGTAAGAATAGTTTTATTTTCTACTCTATTTGGTTTCCTAAAAGGATTAGTAGTAATACTAATTATGTTTATGGGAATTATAACTTACAATTATACATTTGGAAGAAATTCTGATATAGATATTTTCAATAATATTAGCGGATATAGTAAACTTAACGAAATGGTGTCTATTAATAAGCCTGTCTTATCATATAATGATTTTAAAGAGTATATTCCAGCTAATTCAAATGTAATAATATACTATAATGGAGTTACATTGGAGGAGGGAATTAAATCCTCTAAGGAAATAGATGATAAAGCAAAAGAGATTACGGCAGGTGCTAAATCTGATAGAGAAAAAGCAGAAAGAATTTATGCCTGGGTAGGATCAAATGTAAAATATGATTTTGATAAAGCAGAAAAAGCATTAGGCAGAGAGGGTGTAACTAATAGTGGAGCTTTAGAAGCTTATAACACTAGAAGTGGTATTTGTTTTGATTATGCTTGCCTCTATGTTGCAATGTCAAGAGCTATAGGAATAGGTAGCAGAATAGTTACTGGAGATGCCTTTGATGGTCAAAACTATGGACCTCACGCTTGGAATCAAGCATATTTAGAAGATGAGGGAATATGGATAAATGTAGATCCAACATTCTATTTATCAGGAAATTATTTTGATAATAGTGACTTTGATAAGGATCATATAAATGCTGAAATAGCAGGAGAATGGAAATAATAATTAAAAATTAACAATGGATAATGAACAATTAAGGATGTAATTCTTTAAGAATTACTAAATTTTATGAAAACCCCCTATTTAAAAAATAGAGGGTTTTTCTATATTAAGTTGTAGATAAAATTTTAGGATTAAAATATAATTAGAAATAATATAAAAAATTCTAATAATATGAGTTAGTCCACTTTCATTTAGTGCCGAGAAAACTTATATTATTGGAATTTTTAATTTGATATGTCCCACTTTTTATTTTTTGCCATAATAAGATTTATTGCTTTTTCACAGTCAATATCAGTTGAGTCTAATGACCAGGCCATATTGAAATAAATTAATGCTTTTTTTACGTTTTCTTTCATTGCATAACAATAGGCAAGATTAAAATAATACTTACTTTCTTGTTGAATAAGTATTGCTTTTTTTATAAGTTCTATAGCTTTATCGAAGTTTTTTAGCTTTATATAACAAACTCCAGAATTATAATATGAGCAAGCAACATTATCTTCATTTTCAATGGATAGTTTATAATAATCTATTGCTTTTGAATAATCTTTTAAATTATAATACATATTTCCTTCATTAAAATAATTCATAAAATCCTCCATCTTAAGAATATTTTAATTAAATTATTGACAGAAAGTCTTTGTAATATTCAATATATGTAAGTAATTATAAAATGGTAATTTTATATGTAATTATCAATTTTTAAAATTCGACAAAATTTTTAAAAATAACTTTATTTTTTTTATGTTATTTAATATAATGGATTTATGTTTTTTAACGGATTTTAAGAGTGGGAGAGATGGTATGTATAAAAATGATCCATATATATTAGTATTAGGGGCATCAATCGTCGATATTATAGGTTTTAGCAGAAGAAAATATAATAGTAGAGATTCTATACCTGGCAATATTAAGATTTCTCTAGGTGGGGTATGCAGAAATATAGCAGAAAATTTAGCAAGAGTTAATGTTAATACTAGTTTTATATCTGTATTAGGGGGAGATGACCAAGGAAAGAATATTTTAAATAACTCTAAAGAAATAGGATATAATATGGAACACTCACTTATCTTAGAAGATGAGTATACTCCTACTTATATGGCTGTTTTAAATGAAAAAGGTGAAATGGAATCTGCAATAGTAGATATGGAGTGCTTAAATAAAATTGATTCTGATTTTATTGATAGTAAGGCTGAAATAATAAGAAATGCTGAATATATGGTTGTAGACTCAGATCATCCAGAATTATTAGAGCATATTTTAAAAAAGTATTCTAAAGATACAAAGTTTATTTTAGATCCTGTATCTGCAAGTAAAGCAAGCAAAATAAAACATTTAGTTAAGTATTTTCATACAATAAAGCCTAACAGATTAGAAGCAGAGGTTTTATGTGGATTCAAGATAAATAATGATGAGGATATAAAGAGAGCTTGTGATTACTTCTTAGAGCAAGGAGTAACTAATGTCTTTATAAGCTTAGATGCAGATGGAATATATTATAAAAATAATTCTGAAGAAGGAAAAATTAAAACTACAGGAATTTCAGTAAAAAATGTAACAGGAGCTGGAGATTCATTTGTAGCAGGTATTGGCTATGGATATCTAAAAAAATTATCATTAATTGATACTGTTAAGTATGCAATAGCAATGTCAGTAATTACTATAATACATGAAGAAACAATAAATCCTAATATGAGTGAAGAGTACGTTCATGAATTTATGAAGGATATTAATTGGATAGAAAGTTAATACATAATAAAATTTCTTTTACATAAGATAAGATTATCTTGGAGGTGAAAGAAATGAGTAAGAAACCTAAAAATAGTAATAAGAAGCACGTAAATCATAATCCTCAAGTAGAAAGTGTTAAAGCAGCTTTTGGAGAACCAAAAGCTAAGAGCAATGAATTTACTCCAAAAACCTTCAGTTAAAAAAGGGGCTATCGCAGCTCCTTTTTTACTGGAGGTTTTATCAATTATTAATGAATGATTGAAGCAAGAATTTATAGGATATACAAACAATAAAAGGATTCATATGTTATAAAACATTAAAGCGCAATTTATTTATTAAAACATATATACTAGCTTATTTAATTTTGTAAAGAAAGAAAATTAAATTATAATAAGTCTATCAATATTATTGACAAAAATAATAATATGGTATAATATAGCCTTAAAAATCATATTTTAAAAGCGTTGATAAAGAGGAGTAGGGAATACTGTATATTAAGAGAATGAAGGTCATGGGCTGAAAGCCTTCTATATTAAAGTATCCTGAAGGTAGCTTTTGAGCATCTTTACTGAAACTAAGTAGGTAAAGGCGGCTGACTTGGTCGTTATTATATAAAGAGCTTAATATTTTATATATTAAGAAAAAAGGTGGTACCGCGAGACTTCGTCCTTTTATGAGGAGGTCTCTTTTTTATTGCTTAAAATAATGAATTTAATTACAATTATTATTTTTATATAGGAGGAATTAGATATGTCAGAAAAGAAAAACTTAGCCACAACTTATAGCCCAAAAGACTTTGAAGAAAGAATTTATAAACTTTGGGAAGAAAAGAAGTACTTTACACCAGTAGTAGATAAAAATAAGAAGCCATTTTCAATAGTTATGCCACCACCAAATATAACAGGTAAGCTTCACTTAGGTCATGCTCTTGATAATACACTTCAAGATATGCTTATAAGATTTAAGAGAATGCAAGGATATTCTACTTTATGGCTTCCAGGACAAGACCATGCTTCAATTGCAACAGAAGTTAAGGTGGAAAATGAACTTTTAAAAGAAGGTTTAGTTAAAAAGGAAATGGGTAGAGAAGCATTCCTTGAAAAAGTTTGGGAATGGGCAGATGAATATAGAGGAACTATAAGAAATCAGCTTAAAAAGATGGGTGTTTCTTGCGATTTCTCAAGAGAAGCCTTTACTATGGATGAAAATTTAAATAAGGCTGTTAGAACAGTTTTTGTTAAATTATATAATGAAGGTTTAATATATCAAGGAAATAGAATAACTAACTGGTGTCCAAAGTGTTCTACAGCACTTTCAGATGCTGAAATTGAATATGAAGAGCAAGATGGATTCTTCTGGCATATTAATTATCCATTAGCAGATGGTAGTGGAAATTTAGAAATAGCAACTACAAGACCAGAAACTTTACTTGGAGATACTGCAGTAGCTGTTAATCCTAATGATGATAGATTTAAGCATTTAGTAGGTAAAACAATAAAATTACCTCTTACTGATAGAGAAATTCCAATAGTTGCAGATGATTATGTTGATATTGAATTTGGAACTGGTGCTGTTAAAATTACTCCAGCTCACGATCCTAATGACTTCCAAGTAGGACTTAGACACAACTTACCTCAAATTAGAGTTATGGATGATCATGGAGTTATTAATGAATTAGGTGGAAAGTATCAAGGTTTAGATAGATATGAAGCAAGAAAGCAAATGGTTAAGGATCTTGAAGATTTAGGATTATTAGTTAAGGTTAAGCCTCATACTCATAATGTAGGAACTCACGATAGATGTAATACAGTTATAGAGCCAATTATATCAAAACAATGGTATGTTAAGATGGAGTCTTTGGCAAAGCCAGCTATAGATATAGTTAAAAATAAGCAAACTAAGTTTGTTCCTGAAAGATTTGATAAGATATACTTTAACTGGATGGAAAACATTCAAGATTGGTGTATTTCAAGACAATTATGGTGGGGACATAGAATTCCAGTTTGGTACTGTGATGATTGTAGAGAAATTATAGTTGAGGTTGATGCTCCAGATGTTTGTCCAAAGTGTGGATCTAAGCACATTCATCAAGATGAAGATGTATTAGATACTTGGTTCTCATCAGCTTTATGGCCTTTCTCAACTCTAGGTTGGCCAAATAAAACTGAGGATTTAGAATACTTCTATCCAACTAATGTTTTAGTTACTGGATATGATATTATCTTCTTCTGGGTTGCAAGAATGATATTCTCAGGATTACACAACATGGATGAAACTCCATTTGACACTGTATTAATTCATGGAATTATTAGAGATTCTCAAGGAAGAAAGATGAGTAAATCATTAGGTAACGGTGTAGATCCACTAGAAGTAATAGATGAATATGGTGCTGATGCATTAAGATTTATGCTAGTTACAGGGAACTCTCCAGGAAATGATATAAGATATATTCCTGAAAGAGTTGAAGCTGCTAGAAACTTTGCAAACAAGATGTGGAATGCTTCTAGATTCGTTATGATGAATCTTGATAAGGAAGTAATGGAAAAGTATTCTGATTGCACTGAATATAGTTTAGCTGATAAATGGATTCTTTCAAGAATGAATACTTTAGTTAGTGAAGTAACTGAAAACATGGAAAAATATGAACTAGGAATTGCTCTTCAAAAAGTATATGACTTTATGTGGACTGAATTCTGTGACTGGTATATAGAATTAGTTAAAGGTGTATTATACGGAGAAGATGAAAAGGCTAAGGGAATAGTTTATAATGTTTTAAATACAGTATTACAAACTGGACTTAAGCTTCTACATCCAGTAATGCCATTTATAACTGAAGAAATCTACACTACTTTAACAGATGGAGAATCAATAGTTGTTTCTAATTGGCCAGAAGCTAGTGAAGATTTGAAAGATGAAAAAGCTGAAAAAGATATGGAGTTTATAATTGAAGCTATTAAGGGATTAAGAAATGTTAGAGCAGAAATGAATGTTCCACCTTCAAGAAAGGCTAAGGTTATAGCTCATACTACAACTGAAGCTAAGGAAGCCTTTACTTTAGGAGTTAACTATATAGAAAAATTAGCATCTGCATCAGAAGTAGTATTTATTGATAATAAAAATGAAGTTCCTGAAAATGCTGTGTCACTAGTTGTTAAAGGTGGAGAATTATTTATGCCTTTACTTGATTTAGTAGATAAGGAAAAGGAACTTGAAAGATTAAATAAAGAAAAGAAGAAATTAGAAGGTGAAGTAGAAAGAATAGATAAAAAGCTTTCTAATCAAGGATTCGTAGCTAAAGCACCTCAAGCAGTAATTGATGGAGAAAAACAAAAGAGAGAAAAGTATCAAGAAATGTTAGATGCTGTTTTAGTTAGAATAGAAGCGTTAAATTAATTAAGAATGAAAAATTAAAAATGAAGAATTTAGGATGTAATTTGTACCAAATTACTGAAATTAGATTTAATAAAAAACTCCCTTTTTAGGGAGTTTTTTATCTTTAGGATAGTATATTTTTATAAATTTGTAGATAACTTTAATAATTTATAGAAAAACATAGTCTGCAAAGTAAATTTTTTTATTGAAGTTTATTTTGTTTTATAGTTGAAACATTAGTAATAAATTTTAATAGGATACTTTTTAATATTAAAACATCTGTAGAATAGTATTGGCCAATGTACTTGTAGGATCTTCATTAATTACTTCTTCAGCTATTTTTATAGCATCATATTGTTTTAAATAACTAGTAGCTAGTGTAGAGAAAATAAGAATCCATTCTTTATATTTTATATTGCTATCATATTTTAAAGCTTTCTTTATATGATTGAAGGCTAGTTCTTCATAGCATAAAGGTGTAAGAACTATAAAAATATAATAGGACATTAAATAGTGTGAATAGGCTAGTTCATTAAAGTTATTTTTATCTTCAAATATATTGATTTTATTTATAAGCCAAAAGTAAAAATTATTTTTTATATAATAATCACAATTTTTTAGTTCTATTAGTTTTTCTTCATTTATTTCATAAATAGATATTTTATTTAAATCTAATTTTAATACTTCCTTTAAATCATTCATAATTGTCTCCTTCGTATATGTTAAGATAATAATAGTATAAAGGTTGACAAAGAATTTTTAAAGTGATAAAAATAGGTTAATAAATACTACATAATAAGAGAGTTGGTTTAGTATGACAGGATGGATAATTTATAATGGAACTTTAAATGTTCCTAAAATTTTAAAGCTAGTAGATTCCTTAGTTGAAGATGGAAAGAAGCTAAATATTAAATTGGAAGCAGTTAAAAATACAGAAATAATTCCTATGTACTCAAAAAGTGGAGAAGCTGAATTAGTATATTTAAAAAGCTTAGAAGAGCCTAAGTTTATAATTTTTTGGGATAAGGATGTATTACTTGCTAAGCACCTTGAAAAAATGGGTTTTAAAGTCTTTAATTCAAGTGAGGCAATAAAGAATTGTGATCATAAAGGATTAATGCATTTAGTGCTTTCAAATAGTAATATAAGGATGCCAAGAACTATTTTATCACCTATGATATTTGATTACTCACTTAACAGCGAAGATTACCTAGTCAAATGTTATGAGGCTTTAGGTGAGAGTGTAATAATAAAAGAATCTATGGGATCTTTTGGTATGCAAGTTTATCTAATAAATAATAGGGAAGAATTTATTAATAAGGTTACTGAATTAAATAAGAAAAATATAGATTTTATTATTCAAGAAAATATAAAAAGTAGCTTTGGTAGGGATATTAGAGTAAATATTATAGGTGATAAAGTAATAGGGGCTATGCTTAGGGAGTCTGAGAAAGATTTTAGAGCTAATATTAGCCAAGGTGGAAAAGGGAGATTAATAGATTTAACAGAAGAACAGGAAAAGTTAGCATTAAAAGCACATAAGGCCCTTGGGTTAGACTTTTCAGGTGTTGATTTATTATTTGGTGAAAATAATAAGCCGATTATTTGTGAAGTAAATTCTAATTTGAATTTTTTAAGCTTTGAAGAACTTTGGGGAAAGAGCTTTGGGAGAAAAATACTAGAGTATATATTAGGGGAAATTTTATGATAGAAGGTATTGTTATTTATAGTAGAGAAGACTTAAGTAAAAATTTATCATATATAGATTGGTTAATTGAAGATGGAAGAAAAAAAGGTTTAAATATAAGGCTTTTTTTAGAAGATGAAATTAATGGAGTCTGTGTTGATTTTTTATTTGCAATAAATAGATCTAGGAATTTTAGTATTACATTTAAATTAGAAGAAGAGGGAGTAAGGGTTTTTAATGATTATAAGTTTTGTATTTTAGGAAATGATAAATTAATTGCTTATGATTATATAGAAACCTTAGGTCTTAATTATCCCAAAGTATATAGTAATTTAAAAGAAATGGATAAAAACAAAAAAATAATTGAAAAGCCTAAAAGTGGGCATGGTGGAATTAACATTAGAATATTAGAAAATCTAGATAACTTAGATTTTAGTAAAAATGTTTATCAAGAATATATTGAAGATTACATTGGAGATATAAGGTTTTACATAATTAATAATAAAATTGAACATGCAGTAATAAGAATTCCTAAGGAGAAATCTATAGTTTCTAATTTTACTAAAGGTGGAAGTGTAGAAATATTTAAGTATTCATTTAAAGAAGAGAAAATTATAAATAAAATTTTAAATAACTTAAATATTGATTATGGTGGAATAGATTTTCTTCTTTTAAAAAATGGTGAAATTTTATTTAATGAATTTGAAGATGCTGTAGGAAGTAGAATGTTAAGTCATTTAGGAATTAATGATACAATGGAAAAATTTCTAAATCATATATTAAATGAAGTTAAAGGGATGGAGTGAAAATGAAGGATATAGATACATTAAAATACTTGGAAAGGCTAAGGGTACTTGGATCAAATTATGGTCTTGAAAGAACAGAAAGATTATTAGAGTTAATAGGTAACCCTCATAAAAAAATAAAATTAATTCATATTGCAGGTACTAATGGTAAGGGATCAACATCAGCTATACTAGGAAGAATATTAATTGAACATGGATATAAGGTTGGATATTTTAACTCTCCACACCTAGAAGATATAGAAGAAACTATTCGTATCAGTGAAGAGAATATAAAGGAAGAGGATTTTATAAGTTTAATTAATGAAATAAAGCCTTATGTGGAAAAGGTAGTTGAAGAGGGCTTTAATCATCCTACAGAATTTGAAGTATTAACTTGCATAATGTTTCTTTATTTATATAGAAATAATGTTGATTTTGGAGTAATTGAAGTAGGTCTTGGAGGAAGGCTTGATTCAACTAATGTATTAACACCAATTCTTTCAATAATAACATCAATTAGTTTAGATCATACAAATATTTTAGGTAATACAATCGAAGAAATAACTAATGAAAAAGCAGGTATTATAAAAGATAATATACCTGTAATAACTTGTAATCAAAAAGAGCAAGCTCTAAAAGTAATTGTTAATAGGGCTATAAATACAAAGTCTGAATTAATAATTACTAATTTAGATAACTATAAATTTATAGGTGTAAATAATAATAAAATTTCTCAAAGAATTTTAGTTAAGCTAAAAGGTAAAGATGAAGAATTAAACTTATCATTATTAGGAAAGCACCAAATTATAAATCTATCTTTAGCTATAGAAGGGGTAAAAGAATTAGATAATCTTAAGTATATTAAATTAGATGTAGAGAAAGTTAAATCTGCAGTTGAAAAAGTAAAATGGAAGGGAAGATTAGAGGTTTTAAGTAAGAATCCTTGTATTGTTTTAGATGGAGCACATAATACTTCTGGAGTAGAATTTTTAAAAAGTAATTTAAGTGAATACTTTATATATAGCAAGCTTTATTTGCTTCTAGGTGTACTAGCAGATAAGGAAGTAGAAAAGATAGTTAAGGTTTTGGCACCATTAGCAACTGAAGTATATACATTAACTGCCAATTCAGTTAGAGCTAAAGGGGCAGAGGATTTAAAAAATATAGTTAAAAAATACAATAATAATTGTATTGCCTTTGATAATTATTCAGATGCAATTAATTATGCTAAATCTAAAGCTAAGGAAGATGACTTAATCTTAGCCTCTGGTTCTTTATATATGATAGGCACACTTAGAAATATTATGAAAAATTAACAATAGCAATACTATGAAGCTTGCATATTATGTATAGAGGTGATTAGTATGAGAATAGCCCTAGATTACGGACATTGCTTGTCAGGTCCGGATACAGGAGCAGCAGGGAATGGATATAGGGAGGAAAACTTAACTAGGGAAATAGGAAAAGCTGTAAAGGCTAAACTTGAAAAGTTAGGTCATACTGTTATTGTAGTTTCTCCGGATTATGCAACTAGTGTTTCTAATAGTTTAAGTAGAAGAATAAGTGCTGCTAATGCTGCAAATCCCAATATTTCAGTATCTATCCACTTAAACGCTGGTGGAGGTAGAGGAACTGAAATATATACTAAAAATGGAACTCAATTAAGTGAAGCAGTGTCAATTTTAAAAGAAATGAGTAATATAGGATATGTTAATAGAGGTGTAAAGGATGGGTCAGCTCTTGCTTTAGTTGGAAGCATAGTAGCAAAATCAATGCTTATTGAAACATGTTTTATTGATTCTAGTGATATGTCTATTTATAATCCAGATAAAATATCTACAGCTATTGTAAAGGGATTAACAGGATCAGTGGTAACAAACCCTAGCACTCCACAAGTTCCAAGTAACCCTGGTAACAATTTAAACAAATATTTAAATTTATTAAGTCATGTAAGTAGATGGAGAGTATATCCATTAACTAAGGCACCAGTAATAGGTAATGAAGTAGGATTTGTCCTACCTTCTAATTTTGGAGGACTATCTTATAAGATAAGTGCTAATCCTCAAACTGATGTATATACAATATATACTGAAAGTTATGGGACAGTAAATATCTATGCACCAAGAGATAATGATAGCACTATAACTGCTAGTCCATTATATGGTGGAAGTTCATCATCAAACAGTGGCAATAAAAAGTATTTAAATTTAAAAAATGTTGTTCCTAGTTGGAGAGTATATCCATTATCTAAAGCACCTGTTATAGGAAATGAAGTAGGTTCTTTAGCGCCATCTAGATATGGAGGGTTGTCCTATGAAATACTAGGTAATCCACAAACTGATGTCTATACCATTAATACTACAAGTTTTGGTAAAGTAAATATTTATGCACCAAGAGATAATGATAGTAGTATAACTTCAAGTCCAATTTATTAGTATTTTTAAGTGTAATTAGTAAATAATATTACTAGTTACACTTTTTAATTTTTATATAAAAGTATATAATTAATATAGATGGAGCTTTAGTACAATTAAAAATTAATAACTAAAAATGAAAAATTAAGGAGAAAACTTTTTTAAGATTTTTTTATTTAAATTATTTTGTTATTAAATTAAATTTGTTTGCTAAGCCCACTATTATATAGAAATTTTATTAATAAGGAGAATTTTATATGGCAAAGCACTTACACATAATGGCTGATGAAGGAGCTATAGCAGAAACAGTATTATTACCAGGAGATCCATTAAGAGCTAAGTTTATAGCTGAAACTTATTTAGAAAATCCAGTTTGCTATAATACTGTAAGAGGAATGTATGGATATACAGGAACATATAAAGGAAAGAGAATATCTGTTCAAGGAACAGGAATGGGATTACCGTCACATTCTATTTATGTAAACGAGCTTATAAGATTTTATGGAGCAAAAAGACTTATTAGAATTGGATCAGCAGGTTCAATAAATGATAACGTTAATGTAAGGGATATAGTTTTAGCACAAAGTGCATCAACTAATTCAGGAATTAATAATAGAAGATTCCTTGGCATGGATTATGCACCAACAGCTAATTTTGATCTTTTATTAGATGCATATAATAAAGGAAAAGAAAAAGGGTTAAATATGAAGGTAGGTAATATTTTATCTTCAGATTTATTTTATGATGATACCAATGTTGGAGGACTTAATCTTTGGGCTGAATATGGTTGTTTAGCTGTAGAAATGGAATCAGCAGAATTATATACTCTTGCTGCTAAGTATGGAGTAGAAGCCTTATCAATACTTACAATTTCTGACCATGTATTTAAAGGTATTGAAACATCACCAGAAGAAAGACAAGAAAGTTTTACTGATATGATGGAAATTGCTTTAGAACTTGCTAAATAAAGCATATTTTATGGTGCTGTCAAACAATGAAAAATTAAAAATGAATAATGGGCTGTAGCTAAAACAGCCCAAATTAAAAATTGAAAATGACACAATTACTTATATAATTCGAGTAGAATTATATAAGTAATTTCTTTTAAAACTCCAAATGGAGTTTTTTCCTTAATTATTAATTGTTAACTGCAAATCATAAGGGGTGTTATTATGATAGATTTAACTTTACTTGGTTGTGGTGGAGGAATGCCTATGCCAAATAGACATTTATCATCTCTTTTTATAAATATAAATGGAAGAAAAATATTAATAGATGTAGGTGAAGGAACTCAAGTTGCAATAAGGAAAAATAATTTAGGGTTCAAGGCAATAGATATAATTTTAATTACCCATGCTCATGGAGATCATATTGTTGGATTACCAGGACTTCTTTCTACTATTGGAAATAGTGGAAGAGAAGAGAAGTTAATAATAGTTGGGCCAAAAGGAATTACTAATGTAATAAAAGGGCTAAGTGTATTATTTCCATACTTACCATATGAGTTAGAAGTAATGGAAAATTCAAGGGAAGTACCATTTGCTATTAAAAAGAGTTTTATAGAGCTATCAGAAAAAGATAAGGCTGATCTTATAATTAATACAGAAGAACTTAATCATTCAGCACCTTGTATTGGATATAGTCTATATCTTAAAAGAAAAAGAAAATTTAATTTAGATAAAGCAGTAGGAAAGAATGTTCCTAAAGCTTTATGGAGTAAGCTACAAAGAGAAGAGATAGTAGAGCTTAATGGGGTTATCTATGATAGTTCTATGGTTCTTGGAGATGAAAGAAGAGGGATTAAGTTAAGTTATATAACAGATACGAGGCCAACTGATAAAATTATAGATTTAGTAGAAGATAGTGATTTATTTATATGTGAAGGAACTTATGGAAGTGATGATGATATAGATAAGGCTATTAAAAATAAGCATATGACTTTTAGAGAAGCAGGGATTTTAGCTCGGGATAGTAATGCAAAAGAACTATTACTTACACATTTTAGTCCAGCAATGAATGAACCTATAGATTTTATTGATAATTCTAGATCAGTTTTTAATAATACTATTATAGGTGAAGACGGTATGAAGAAAGCCTTAAAGTTTGAAGATTAAACTTTAAGGCTTAAATTATTCTTAACTTAAAATATCATAAATACTTAAAAAGTAGATTATTTATTGAAAGAAATATATAATGGATTTATAAGGGGGAATAGATATGAAGAAAAGAAGTAGAATTGTAATTAGTTTAATAGCATTATTTATTATGGCATTATCATTTGCAGGCTGCAGTAAGACAGAAGAAGATGTAGTAAAAACAGACGTATCTTTTGTAGCACCTAATGGAGTACCTTCAACGGCAATATCGAAGATGATAAAAGAAAATATTCAAGTTGATAAGAAATATAATATTAATTATTCCATTGAAAATACAGCAGATACTTTAGCTGCATCAGTTATGAAAGGGGAACCAGATATAGCAATAGTTCCATCTAATTTAGCAGCACAAGCTTATAATAAGGGTTTAGGTTATAAACTTGTAGGAACTACTGGTTTTGGAGCATTATATTTAATTTCAACTGAAGGTGAAATAGATATTGAGAACTTAAGTGGTAAGGAAGTATATAACATTGGTAATGGACTAACTCCAGATATAGTTTTTAAAGCTTTATTAAAAGAACTTAATATTAATGATGTTACATATAGTTATGTAGGTGGGGCAACAGAACTTGCACCAGCTATATTAGGTGGAAAAGCTAAATATGCAGTTGTTCCTGAACCGGCATTAACTACTATACTAAGCAAAAATCAAGACATTAAAGTTATTGGAAGCCTAAATGATATTTGGAAGGAAAAATTTAATAGTGAGAATGGATTTCCACAAGCAAGTTTAATTATTAAAGAAGATTTAATTAGTACTAATAATAAATTTGTAAAAGAGCTATTAAAAGAAGTAGAAAATTCAATAAATTGGGTTAATGAAAATAAAAAGGATGCTGCAACCTTCTCTGTAGATAATGGATCACAGGTAGATGTAAATATCCTTGAAAAATCAATTGAAAGTAGTAATATTACTTTTGTACCAGCAGAGGATAATAAAGAAGATTATATCAATTATTTTAAAATCCTAGAAGCTGCAAATGCTAAATCAATAGGAGAAAAAGTGCCAGATGAAGATTTCTTCTATGAAGGATAAAAGACTTATATTTATTTCTATCATTCTATTGATTATTATTTGGATAATTATTTCTAATATTATTGATAATTCAATTTATTTACCAAAGGTTAATGAAGTGGTAAATGAAATTATAACAATATTTAGAGAAAAGAGTTTTTTATTAGATATTGGATATTCATTATTTAGGGCAATAATAAGTTTTTTAGTAGCATCTGTAATTGCAATATTATTGGGTGTGTTATCAAGCTTTAATAAATACATTTACAACTTTTTTTATCCTATTAATTCAATTATTAAATCAATTCCAACTATTGCTTTTATTTTAATTGCATTAATATGGCTAAATAAAAACTCTTCACCTTATTTAATAGGGATAGTTATATCAGTTCCTATTTTATATGAAACAACTATAAATTCCATCTTAAATAGCAATGAGCAGTTGGTAGAGATGTTAGATATTTACAAAATAACATTTAAAGAGAAACTTAAAAACTTTTATATGCAATCTGTTTTTATTAATATATCTCAAATTGCTACCTCTACTTTTTCATTAGCTTTTAAGGTTGTTGTTGCAGGAGAAGTATTTGGGCAACCAAAGTATGGTATAGGAACAGCAATACAAGGGGCAAAGATTAACTTTAATACTCCAGGGATTTTTGCTTGGATAATTATTGTTGCTTTGCTATCTTATATTTTAGATAAGATAATTCTTTTTATAATTAAAAAGTCTTTAAAAGGTGGGAGATATTTAATTGATTAAGTATGAGAATGTTAATATTTCTTTTGGAGATAGAATACTATATAAAGACTTCTCTATTGATATTAAAGAAAAAGATATAAACTTTATTATGGGAGAGTCTGGAGTTGGAAAAACAACACTTATAAAATATATTATGGATAACCTTTTAATGAAAGGTGAAGATATTAGTGTTGTATTCCAAGAACCGAGGCTTTTACCTTGGAAGAATGTTTATGAAAATTTAAAATTAGTACTAAATAAGAAGTGTACTAATAAGGAAAAAGAAATAAAAATTAGATATATATTAAAAGAATTGAACTTAAACAACTGTGAAAAGTTATATCCACATGAATTAAGTGGTGGTATGAGACAACGTGTAAGTATTGCTAGAGCATTATTATATGATGGAGATATATTCATTATGGATGAGCCTTTTAAAGGATTAGATAAAGAAAATAAAAATAAAATTATTGATTTTATTTATTTATATTTAAAGGAAAAAGAAAAAACTACTATTATAATTAGCCATGATATAAGTGAGATAACTAGAGTGAAAAGTAATTGTATATATTTAAAAGGTGAACCAGTATCGTTAGAAATTACAAATTTAGACTAGAATATTAATAGTTTAATAGAATAATTAAATATTTCTTTTTTCATATAAGATAATTTAAAATGACTATAGGGGTTTGTATCAAAATTTGATACAAACTTTTTTTCTAAAATATTCAACAAAGGTATTCACAAATTAAATAAAATGGAGTAATATATAATTAAAAGAAAAACATATCGGAATAGTAGGAAAAGAGGAGAGATTAATATGGCAATAGCAAAAAGTTTAGTGGATTTAATAGGAAAAACACCACTATTAGAATTATCAAATTATAATAATGAAAAAGGACTAGAAGGTACAGTAATAGCAAAACTTGAGTACTTTAATCCAGGTGGTAGTGTAAAAGATAGAATTGGATTTGGTATGATAGATGATGCAGAAAAGAAAGGATTATTAAATAAAGATTCAGTAATCATAGAGCCAACTAGTGGTAATACAGGTATTGCATTAGCTTATATAGCTGCAGCAAAAGGGTACAAGTTAATTTTAACAATGCCAGAAACAATGAGTGTAGAAAGAAGAAATCTTTTAAAAGCTCTTGGAGCTGAATTAGTTTTAACACCTGGACCAGAAGGTATGAAAGGTGCGATAGCTAAGGCAAATGAAATAAAGGATTCAACTGAAAATTCAATTATACTACAACAATTTGAAAATCCAGCTAATCCAGAAATTCACAGAGTAACTACTGCAGAAGAAATTTGGTCAGATACAGATGGAAAAGTTGATTTCTTTGTATCAGGAGTAGGAACTGGTGGTACACTTACTGGAGTAGGGGAAGTTTTAAAAGAAAAGAATCCAAATGTTAAGATAATAGCAGTAGAACCAACAAATTCACCAGTTATAGCTGGAGGAAAGCCAGGTCCTCATAAGATTCAAGGAATTGGAGCAGGGTTTATTCCTAAGAATTTAAATGTTTCAATCATTGATGAAATTATAGCAGTAGACAACGAGGAGGCCTTTAAGGCATCAAAGGACTTAGCTAGAACAGAAGGTTTATTAGTAGGAATATCTTCTGGTGCAGCAATAGTTGCAGCAACAAAATTAGCACAAAGGGAAGAAAATAAAGGAAAAAATATCGTTGTAATCTTACCAGACACTGGAGAAAGATATTTATCTACTGATTTATATAAATAATTTAAACAAAGTCATTGCTATTTATAGTAGTGACTTTTATTATTAAGATATAGAATAATGAAGAAAAAGGTGATTAAGTGAAGATTTCAACTAAGGGAAGATATGGATTAAGAGCTTTAATTGACTTAGCAATTAATATGGAATCAGAAAATGTAAGCATAAAAGCAATTTCAGAAAGGCAAAGCATTTCAGAAAGATATTTGGAACAAATATTTTCTTTGCTTAGAAAGGCTGGAATTATTCTTGGAAGAAAGGGAGCACAAGGTGGATATATATTAGGAAAAGAACCTAAAGATTTGCTTATAATAGATATATTGAAGGTATTAGAAGGAGACAGTATATTTATTGATATTAATGAGAAGGAAGAAAACGATCTGGAAGTTTTTATCAATAAAAACTTATGGAAGGATATTAATTTAATAATTAAGGATTATTTTACTTCTATTACCTTGGAAGACTTGGTAGATAATTATAAAAAATCTAAAGATAATATTATTTATTATATATAATAAATAAGTATTGTCGTGTAAAAATTAAGAAGAAATAATGAGAGATTAATGAAAAAACTCCCGAAGGAGTTTTTTCATTAATTTTAGTAATTCTGTAAGAAATATATCAATAATTATTAATTTTCAACTGCAAATGGTGATGCTTTTTAAACAGCTCCATTTGTGAAGTATCTATAAAGGTTATGGCTTAATTGTTTTTTGCATCAAGCTCATTAGATATAGCCATATTGTATATATATGAGTTTGAGATTTCAATTAAGAATTCTTCCTTTTCGGCATCAGTCAATTCTAAAGTATTTAACATATTATGATAATTCATTACATAAGCCCTCATATCCTTTAAATCTTTATAAATATAATAGTTTAAAGAATTATCCTCTAAGCCATAATGATCTTTAAGTATTGAATAGAATATTCTACCACCAAATAAATCTGCTAAGAATCTAGTATAAGCATGAGCTATTATATACTTTGGATTTTTTTCTACTATAGAATTAATTCTATCTACATATGCAATAGTTGAAGCTAATTTTTCTATACCATTATCTTTATTAAGAGCCTCAATATCTTTTTTTATTTCAGTAGATCTATATATTTCATTAGTTACGAATGGTTTAACAGATTCATTATTTTCTAGTTTATCTAAGTTATGTTCAATTGCTTCATATACAAAATATAAATTATATATATATTCTATATAGCTTTCTTTTAAAGCTTCTTTGTTTAATAATTTTTTTGTAAAGCCGGAGCTTTCAGCTGCCTTATGCAATACATTAGTCTTGTTTCTAATATCAATCATAAAATTGTTCATATTTATCTCTCCAATCGATAATAATTATCATTTAATTTAATATACTATTATTGAAAATAATTATCAAATAGTGAATAGAGGCAAAATAAGTAAATATAAGAGATTAGCTATATTATCCTTTCATTTTGAACTATGTTCATAAATGTTTTTAAATGAAAAATTTAGTAGTTATTTAATGAGATTGACTAATTAATAAAATTAATTATGAAAAACTTTATAATAATATTACTATACTAAAAAGAGAAGGTATATTTTATTATATTAACAATTGAAAATGTTTAAATAGCTTCTTAAGCTGTTGAGATTAATAGACGTAAGTGTTAGTATTTAATTGAAAAAGATAATATGGAGGTTGATTATTATGATAAAAACTAAATCTAATAGCTTTTTAAAGTTCAGTTTTATTTTTATTATTAGCTCATTAACTTTATTTGTTTTAGGAAGTATTATTTCTAATGTTAGTGGTACTCCAATTAAAGATGTAATGTTTATCGAAGGGATTGTAGTACTAATGTTATCTGTCTTTTCTTTAATAGAAGGGAATACTACCTTACCGTCTATGCAGGAGTTCGGACGAATAAATCCTCAATATCTTGTTAATATGATTTTAGAATCAAATGAAAATGCTAGAAAGAAAATAAATAGAAATTCAACATTAAATATTCAACTAGATATAAGTAGTCTTGGTGTTATAGTAGCAGCTTTTATTTCAGTAATTTTTAGCTTTACTATCTAAAATAATTCTTTCAAATTTTGTTATAAATAATTATCATATTAAATAAGTATAATATAGATTAATATTTGTATTTAATAGGTGATTAATGTTTATTGCAATAAAAATAAAAAAGAAACTAGTATTGCTTATGATTAGTATAGTACTAGTGTTTATAAGTACAGTGATTTTTAGGGAGACTCTTAGGGAATATCTTAAAATAAGTTATAAAAAATTTTATCTTGCAAATCCTTCTTATGAAGAAATAATAAATTTAGAAAAAGATTTAAATGTTAATAAAATTGATTATAATTGGACAGAAGATCTTATCTTTAATAATAAACCTGAAAAAATAATATTTCACCATGCTGCAAGAAGCATATGGGATCCAGAAGGAATAAATGAATTCCATAAAAGTAAGGGGTGGAAGGGGATAGGTTATAATTATTATATTAGAAAAGATGGAAGTATTTATTTAGGAAGAGATGAAAATGCTGAGGGGGCTCATACTAAAGGAGAAAATAGTAGTTCTATTGGAATTTGTTTAGAAGGAAACTTTGAAGAAGAAGAAATAACAAAAGAACAATTTGAAAGTATAGAAAAGCTTACTCATTATTTAATACTGAAATACGACATATATAAGATAATGGGTCACAGAGATGTATACGAAACCCTTTGTCCAGGAGAGAATTTTCCCTTAGAGTATATAAAAGAAAAGGTATTAATTAATTTTAGTAATTTTGTAAGAATTACATCAATAATTGCTAATTGATAACTGTTAATTGTTAATTGAAAAAGGCTGTTTATTCAGCCTTTTTTAAGTATTCTTCTAATGCTTTAGATAATTGATCAGGACATGAACTGCTTTTTTTACCGCATTCTATTCCTTTTAACTTTGCTATAACATCGTTGATATTCATATTTTTTACTAAAGCTGAAATTCCCATTAGATTTCCTTGGCAACCTCTAATAAACTGCACATCTTTAATAATATTATCTTGAATATCTAAATGTATTTCTGTAGAGCAAACCCCTTGAGTTTTATAAACGAACATTATGTCACCTCCAATATTATGTATATTAATTATATATTCAAATCTGTAAAAAATAAAGCTGAAATGTAGAATAATAGAATTAAATATCCAAAGTTGTCCCATCTTAAAGGAATTAGACATATTATATTTATATATGTAGAAGGATAATTAATGTTATAAGATAAGGAGCTTTTGTATGAATTCTTTAATTATATGTAATACTGGAAATGACTCAATAATTAAGATACCTTTATTAAAAGATAAATTAAACATTAGTTATGAGGTAAAGGAATTAGTTTTAAATAAGGGTGAGAAGCCTTTGGGACCTACTAATATATGTATTAAGGATAATAAAGGGTACATTGCTAACAGCTATAGTAATTCATTATCTGTTATTGATATTGAGGGGATGGTTGAAGAAGAAGTAGTCTATGTAGGTGCTAATCCTAATGATTTAGTTAGGTATGAGAATAAAATTTATATTGTTTGTTCAGAATCAAATACTGTTGTTTTATACGATATAGAAGAAAAGAGAATAATTTTAGATATTAAGGTTAATAGTTGGCCATATAATATTGAAATAAGTGAAACATATAAGCTTTTATTTATTACTAACTTTCAAAGTCATAATATTTCAATAATAGATATAAATACAAATAAAGTAGTTGGAGAATTAGTTACATTGGAGTATCCAACTAAAATAAAAGTGTCTAAGGAGGGTAAATTCTTATATGTTTGTGAAAGTTATATGGGAGATAGGAGTAATGGATATATTGAAATCTTTAGTTTAATTACTTTAAAATCCTTAGGTAAAATTGAAGTTGGAAAAGTTCCTATAGATATTTTTGAAGATGGAAATATAATTTATATTAGTAATTTATTAGATGGAAGTATTTTTTGTATAGATATAGATACTTGTAAGTTAATAAAAGAGATTAATATCGGAAATATGCCTAGAGGTGTTCTTAAGTTAGATAATATTATTTACGTAATAGATTATTTAAAGGGAAGACTCATATGTGTAGATTTACAAAATAATAAAACTAAAGTCATAACAGTAGGAAAAGAGCCTAATGCTATGACTTTATATTAACTTTCATCGCCAAATAGTGAGTCCATAATCTTTATGTATATATCAGATGGGTTTGATTTCCATCTATTGCATAAAGATAATGCCTGTTTTTTAGTAGGAACAGATACTTTTAATGACATTAATAAATTATCATTTTCTAATGCTTGTAAATCTACAAGGAAGGAATTATCTTTACTTATAGTATAATCACTGTGAATAGTAAGTTCCTTTTTAATAGAATCAATAATTGAGTGAAGATAGTCATCGATTATCTTCTTTTTTATTGTAGAAATTCTATCTGTGAAAAAGGATAGTGTACTTGCTCCTTTTTCTGTAATATTAATTAAGTTTTTATCATTTACTGTTTCATATCTTAAAAAATCAGAAGATATTAGTTCACTAATATATTGTTGAAGTGTAAAGTAATTTATAAAATTATTTTCTAAAATAATTTCTGTTAATTGTGTATTAGTAACAGGTTGCTTTAAAGACTCCATTACATATAAAACTAAAAGTTTATTTTCTGCAAGCTCTGCTGAGTTTTCGTACATACTAAACCTCCCTCTTTAGAAAGTATAAAACTATTATATCATATTATTGAGGAAAGGATAATATAAAGAGAGTCATTATTATGAAAAAATAAGAATATAAATTAATTGAAGTAATAGATAGGAGTTATAAGTGAAAAGAAGATATAGAGTTGGAATTAGGGTGCTTTTATTAGTTTTTGTAATAACTATTTCTTTTATTTTAGATGGAAGAGCTATTTCAATTTTTAATGAGGTTCAAGATAAATTACCTATATATAGGGTAAATAGAGATGCAAAAGAAGTTTCTTTAACTTTTGATATTAACTGGGCAGAAAATGATGAACTTCCTAGAATATTAGAGGTACTAGATAAATATAATGTAAAGGCAACCTTTTTTATTATGGGAGGTTGGGTAAATTATAGTGAAGATAATAAAAACAAACTAATTATGATTAAGGAGGGAGGACATGAAATAGGAAACCACAGTTATATTCATCCTATGTTTAGTAATATTAGTGAGGGTAGGATGAAGGAAGAACTAGATAAGACAAATAAAGTAATTGAAGAGGCTACTGGAGTAACACCTAATTTATTTCGTTTCCCAAGTGGAGATTATAATAAAAAATCATTAGACTATGTAAAAAGTCAAGGTTTTGTACCAATACAATGGGATGTTGACTCTTTAGATTGGAAAGAAAAAGGAGCTGATGAAGAGTATAATAGGGTTATGAAAAAGGTTAAAGAAGGCTCTATATTGTTATTTCATAACAATGCAAAATATACACCAGGTAACCTAGATAAAATAATAAAAACACTAAAAGAAGAGGGATATGAGTTCTTACCAGTAGGTGAAATGATGTATCAAAAAAATTATTATATTAATGATAAAGGTGAACAAATAAAAAAATAATTAAATAATATTGAAAAATGATGATATAATGTATTATAATGGAAATGTACCTATGGGGTTGTTAATCAAAAGAAATAAAATATTACTAAGGGAGAGAGGGGTTAGTGATGGACAACATGATGTTAAATAACAAAATTTATTTAGAAGGAAAGGTAATTTCAGGTCTAGAATTCAGCCATGAAATGTATGGGGAAGGGTTTTATACGTTTTCTATGGAAGTAATGAGACTAAGTGATTCAGTTGATATTTTAAACATAACTGTATCAGAAAGATTAATTGCTAATATGGATCTATCAATTGACAAGGAAATAATAGTTGATGGACAATTAAGATCTTATAATAAGTTTGTGGATGGTTCAAATAAACTTATATTAACTGTATTTGCTAGAAATATTGAACCTTGTATAGAAAGAAGCAAAAATCCTAATGAAATATTCCTAGATGGATTTATTTGTAAGGAACCCGTTTATAGAACAACACCATTTGGAAGAGAAATAGCTGATGTTTTACTTGCAGTTAATAGAGCATATAATAAATCAGATTATATTCCTACAATTGCATGGGGAAGAAATTCAAGATTCTGCCAAAATTTAGAAGTGGGAGATAATATTAGGGTATGGGGAAGACTACAAAGTAGAGAGTACCAAAAAAAGATAAATGATAGTGACGTAGTTAAAAAAATAGCTTATGAAGTTTCGGTTTCTAAGATGGAAAGGGTTCAAGAAGAAGCAGAAGAAATTAGTGATGGAAATGAAGTAAGTGAAGTAAGTGAAATAAATGAACAAGAAGTTATGTAATAAAAGGTGAAAAGCTAAATGCTTTTCACCTTTTATTTTAACTGCTATGTAGCTATTTTCTTAAATCATCTAATATTTTAGTTTTATCCTTAGTTTGCTCATCAACAGATTTTACTATCTTAGCTGGACTTCCTGCAACTACTACACCAGATGGAACATCTTTTACTACTACAGATCCAGCAGCTATTACAGATCCATTGCCGACCTTGATTCCTTCTAATATAACTGCATTAGCTCCTATTAAGACATCATCTCCTATTTCACATGGAGACTTGCTAGGTGGTTCTAAAACCCCAGCTACTACTGCACCAGCACCAATATGAGACCTTTTACCAATAATAGCCCTAGCACCAATAACAGCATTCATATCTATCATAGTACCTTCACCTATTTTAGAACCTATATTAATAACAGCTCCCATCATAATAACAGCATTTTTATCGATTTTAACTCTATCTCTAATTATAGCACCAGGCTCTATTCTTGCATCAATGTTTACTAAATTAAGCATTGGAATAGCAGAATTCCTTCTATCATTTTCAATTCTATAATGATTTATTAAAGTTAAATTTTTTTCTATAAAGCTTATTACCAATGGTGCTTCTCCAAAAATAACATAAAAATTATTACTACCATACCATTCTAAGTCATCAAACTTTGAATTGCTTAAATCTCCGTTAATATATGCCCTAATAGGTGTAGCCTTTTTTGAATCTTTTATAAATTTTGCTATTTCGTATGGATCAGTTAAGTCGTTATAAGTCATTTGTTTTCCTCCCCACTATAAACTTAAGTTGAAAAGATTATATCAATATATTAAAATGATATCAATACGATTGGAAGAAAAAGTATTAAAAATAGAAAAATTTAATAAGTAATATATTAAATGGTAAAATAACTTAAAAAAGGAGAATGAAATATGAAGTTAGAACAAGGGTTAGTTCAAATATATACTGGAAATGGAAAGGGGAAGACTACAGCTGCTATTGGGCAAGGAATAAGATCCTATGGTAATGGCTTAAAAGTTTTTATGCTACAATTTTTAAAGGGAGGAGAAACAGGAGAACTTAAAACTGTCATGGAGCTAGGGGAAAACTTTAAAATCTTTAGATTTGAAAAACCAAAGGACTTTACTTGGAATTTAAATGAACAAGAGCTTGAGGAGTTAAAGTTAGAAATAAGAGATGGATATAATTTTATTTTAGATGTAATTAAAAATAATAAATGTGATGTTTTAATTATTGATGAGGTTATGGCAGTACTTTCTAATAACTTTTTAACTGTAGATGAGGTTTTATATATTATAAATAATAAACCTAAAAATATGGAGATTATTATGACTGGAAGAAATGTTCCAAAGGAAATAATAGAGAAAGCGAATTTAGTAACAGAAATGAAACCTATAAAGCATTATTTTGAAGAGGGAATAGATGCAAGAAAGGGTATTGAATATTAAGTTAGGGGCTAATATATGAATTATAAGTTAGATGATGTTCAAATATCTGGTATAAGAAGGTTTTTTAATAAGGTAAAGGAAGTTCCGGGGGCAATATCACTTACCTTAGGTCAACCAGATTTTGAAATGCCAAAAGAAATAAAATTAGGCATGATAAAGGCTATAGAAGAAGATAAAACAATATATACTGATAACTTAGGAGTTTTAGAGTTACGACAAGAAGTAAGTATTTATTTAAAATCTAAAAATATCAATTATAGTAAAGAGGAAATATGCATAACGGTAGGTGGAAGTGAAGGGTTATTTTCATCAATAGCTTCAGTTATTAACAAAGGAGATAAGGTATTAATACCTACTCCAGGATATCCTGCATATGAGAATATAGTTAAAATTTTAGGTGGAGTAGTAGTATATTATAAACTAAATGAAGATTTCACTATTAACATAAAAGAATTAGAGGGTTTAATTATTAAAGATGATATTAAATATATGATTTTATCATATCCATCTAATCCTACTGGTGCTATTTTAAATTATAATGATTACTGTAAGTTAATTGATCTTATAAAAAAATATAATTTACTAGTAATAACAGATGAGGTATATGAAGCATTTTCATATGAAGAGTATTATAGTATTGCAATGAATGAAGAGGTGAAAGACAGTATTATATATGTAGGAAGTTTTTCTAAAATGTTTTCTGCAACTGGAATTAGATTAGGATTTATAGCTGCTAATTATAAAATTATAGATGAGATAACTAAAGTTCATCAATACTGTGTGTCCTGTGCTAATTCTATAGCGCAATTTGGTGTTATAGAAGGTCTTAAAAGTGGGCTTTACAATGTAGATATAATGAAGAAGGAATTTATATTAAGGAAAGAGTATGTGGAAAAAAGGCTTAAAGCTATGAATTTAGATTTTATTTCACCAAAAGGAGCTTTTTATATATTTCCTTCTATAAAGAGATTTAATCTAACATCTGAAGAGTTTTGTTTAAGGCTTCTAAAAGAAAAGAAAGTGGCTTGCGTTCCAGGAGATGCTTTTGGATATGGTGGAGAAGGATATATAAGGATATCTTATTGCTATTCAACAGAAGAACTTAAAGAAGCTTTAGATTCTATTGAGTTATTTATAAATGAGTTACATTAACTTGAAATAAGCTATATTATATTTTAAATAGTTTACGAGTAGTTTAAAGATAAATGAAATAGGCTGCATTGAGAAGTGGCCTGTTTTAATTTTGTTGTATAACTTAGTAAACTTTTAATATTACATATAAAAGTTAAAAACTGTAATTAAATTTAAAACTAATAAAAAACAATGTATATATAGTTTATATTGATTATACTTTTTTTATAATTATTCTAGTTGATTTAATATTTCAATGAAAATGTTAAAGAAATATGTACGCAAGAAATGGACAAATTATACAAATTGTACGAGAGAATGCCGATGCAAGCAAATAAAAAGAATTAAAAAATTAACAATTTAATAATAATTAGAAAAATGAAGGATTAATAATTATACTTGCATAAATTAAGTAAAAATGCGATTGTAAGCGTTTACCAAAATGGAGATATTGTATTTATGAATTTGAAAAAAAAGATTATCTATTTTGATATATTGATAAAATAATCAATATAAAATTAAAATGTTAATTGACAAATTTAAATTATATAATATAATTATTAATATCTACAAAGTTGAATGCTGTAGAATTATGAATGGGGGTTGAAAACAAATGGTAAAGTATATAGGAAAGAGACTTTTAACTAGTTTAATCACTATTTGGGCAGTAGTTACAATAGTTTTCTTTCTAGTTAGAATGATGCCAGGTGGTCCATTTGATGGAGAAAAAATCACACCTGAAATGAAAGCACAATTAAATGAAAAATATGGGCTGGACAAGCCTGTTGGTGAACAATATACAATTTATATGAGCAATTTATTAAAAGGTGACTTTGGTAAATCAATGAAATATAAAGGTAGAGATGTATTAACAACAATTGAAAAAAGTTTCCCAAACTCAGCTAAAGTAGGTGTTGTATCAATAATTTTCTCAGTTGTAGTTGGTGTTGCTTTAGGTATTATAGCAGCATTAAAAGCCGATAAATGGCCGGACCGAGTGTGTATGATACTTTCAACCATAGGAATAACCATTCCTAGTTTTGTTATGGGTACCTTCCTGATATTTATATTTACATATCAGATGAAAGGATTCCTACCAGCAACAGGTCTTAGTAAGCCTACTAATTATATAATGCCAGTTATTGCTCTGTCAGGAAGTTCAATGGCATTTATAACAAGACTTACAAGAAGTAAATTAATTGACGTATTAAAGTCAGATTATATTAGAACAGCAAAAGCTAAGGGGTTAAGTGGAAGAACAGTAGTATTTAAACATGCTTTAAGAAATTCACTTATTCCAGTAGTAACATATTTAGGACCTTTAGTAGCAGGAGTATTAACAGGTTCATTTGTAGTAGAAAAGATATTCGCAATTCCTGGACTTGGAAATGAATTTACTTTATCTATTACTAATAGAGATTACACATCATTATTAGGGGTTACTGCATTCTACTGTACATTAATAGTAGTATGTAACTTATTAGTTGATATAGTATATGTACTAATTGACCCAAGAATTAAGCTAGAAGGTTAATGGGGGGTAAAGAAATGGAAAACTTAAAAGTTGATTTGGATTTAGATAAAGAATTATTTACTCCTTTAAGTGATGAGGAAAAGAAGTTTGATCAAATAGTTAGACCAAGTGTTGGTTATTGGGCTGATGCATGGAGAAGACTTAAAGGAAATAAAGTAGCACTGGTTTCTTTAATTATGATTATCATTATAGTTATCTTTGCATTTTTAGGACCAATTTTAATGGAAAAAATAATGGGATATACATATTATGATACAAATCTGCAAGGGACTGATATAAGACCTAATGCACAGCATTGGTTTGGTACTGATAACTTAGGTAGAGATTTATTTGTAAGAACTATGTATGGTGCAAGATATTCTCTAATAATTGCTATATCTGCAGCTGCTATTAACTTAGTAATAGGAGTTTTATATGGAGGAATTGCAGGATTCTTTGGTGGAAAAGTAGATAATATTATGATGAGAATAGTAGATGTACTTTACTCTATTCCAACTCAAATATATGTAATTATATTAATGGCTACATTTAAGAAAGAAGGATCTACAGGACTTACAACTATTATAATAGCAATGGCAATTTCTTATTGGGTTGGTATGGCTAGAATAGTAAGAGGGGATATCCTTCAATTAAAGCAACAAGAGTTCGTTCTTGCAGCCAAGACTCTTGGAGCATCTAAGACTAGAATTTTATTTAGACATTTAATACCAAACTGTATGGGTTCAATATTAGTTACTTTAACTTTATTTGTACCTCAAGCTATATTTACAGAAGCTTTCTTAAGTTTTATAGGTTTAGGTATTAATGCACCACTTGCTTCATTAGGTACTTTAGCAAATGATGCTAGCGGATTATTAAGTACAGCAGCTTATCAATTACTATTCCCAGCAGGAGCAATTTGTTTAATTATATTAGCATTTAACCTATTTGGGGATGGCTTAACTGAAGCTTTAGATCCTAAGAATAAGAGATAGGAGGAAGGACAAATGAGTAAATTATTAGAAGTTAAGAACTTAAAAACCTCCTTTAGAACACATATAGGTGATGTACAAGCTGTAAGAGGTGTATCTTTTCATCTTGATAAAGGAGAAGCTTTAGGTATAGTTGGAGAATCAGGTTGTGGTAAGTCTGTAACTATGATGTCAATTATGAGATTATTACAAGATAACGCTATAATAGATTCTGATGCAATTATATTTAATGGCCAAGATATTAGTGATCCGACAGAAAAGGAAATGCAAGAAATTAGAGGAAATGAAATGGCAATGATTTTCCAAGACCCTATGACTTCTTTAAATCCTTTATTTACAGTTGGAGATCAATTAACTGAACATTTAATTAAACATAAAAAAATATCTAAAAAAGAAGCTAATGAATTAGCAATAAAAATGCTTGATATGGTAGGTATTCCTAGCCCTGAAAGTAGACTTAAGCAATTTCCACATGAATTTTCAGGTGGTATGAGACAAAGAGTTATGATAGCAATGAGTTTAATATGTGAGCCGAAGCTTATTATTGCAGATGAGCCTACAACAGCATTAGATGTTACGATTCAAGCACAAATTTTAGATTTAATGAAAGATTTAAAAGATAAGATTAATACATCTATTATATTAATTACTCACGATTTAGGAGTAGTTGCTGACCTTTGTACAAGAATTAATGTTATGTATGGAGGTATAATTGTAGAAGAAGGTTCAGATAAGGATATATTTTATAATGGAAAGCATCCATACACATGGGGACTATTAAATAGTGTTCCAAATCCAAAGAGTGAAGTAAAAGAAAAATTAACACCAATTGAAGGACAACCACCAGATTTATTAAAACCACCAGTTGGATGTCCATTTGCAGCAAGATGTAAATATGCAATGAAGATTTGTTTACAAAAACAACCACCTTTATTTGAAATTTCAGAAGGGCATAGAGCTGCATGTTGGTTATGTCATGAAAATGCACCAAAGGTAGAATCACCAATTAGGAGGGAAGAGTAATGGAAAAAGAAAAAGATATAATATTAGAAGTAAAAAATCTTTGTAAGTACTTCCCTGTAAATAAAGGTATGTTTGCTAAAAAAAGCTTTGTAAAAGCAGTTGATGATGTATCTTTTACTATTAGAAGAGGGGAAACTTTAGGATTAGTTGGAGAATCAGGTTGTGGTAAAACTACTACTGGTAGAACTATTTTGAAGTTATATGAACCAACTTCAGGTGAAATTATTTTTAATGGTGAAAATATAACTAAGTTTAGTGAAAAGAAGATGGTTTCTTTAAGAAAGAATATGCAAATGATATTCCAAGATCCATATGCATCTTTAAATCCTAGAATGACTGTTGGTGATATTATAGGTGAAGCTATCGATATCCACGGTTTATATAAGGGAGAAGAAAGAAATAAAAGAATTAGATATCTTTTAGATAGAGTTGGATTAAATGGAAGTCATATTAATAGATATGCACATGAGTTCTCAGGTGGACAAAGACAAAGAATAGGTATTGCAAGAGCTCTTGCAGTACAACCTGATTTCATAGTATGTGATGAACCTATATCAGCATTAGACGTATCTATTCAAGCACAAGTTATTAATATGCTTGAAGAGTTACAAGAAGAGTTTGGGTTAACTTATCTTTTTATAGCCCACGATTTATCAATGGTTAAGCATATTTCAACTCATATTGGAGTTATGTATTTAGGAAAAATGGTAGAAAAAGGACCAGCAGATGATGTTTATTTAAAACCAAAGCATCCATATACTCAAGCTTTATTATCATCTGTACCAATACCAGATCCTGAAGTAGCTAAATCTAATAAAAGAATAGTATTAGAAGGAGATATTCCTTCACCTATAGATCCACCAGCTGGATGTAGATTTAAAGGTAGATGTAAACATGCTATGCCTATTTGTGGGGAAGTAGATCCAGAACTTAAAGAAGTAGAACCTGGACACTTCGTATCATGTCATTTATTCAAATAATGGTAATTATTGCATAAGCGATTATTATAAATAATAAATTTAAGGGGGAAAAACAATGAAAAGCAATAAGCTTAGAAAAATTTGTGCAGTTGCACTAACACTTGCACTTGGAATGTCTGTTTTTGCTGGATGCGGAAGCAGTAATTCTGATGCTTTAATCTACAACTTAGGAGAAGACCCAGAAACAATCGATCCTACATTAAATACTTCTTCTGGAGCAGGTTCAATTATTGATAATGCTTTCGAAGGATTAATGAGATTAGATGAAAATGAAAAGGCAATACCAGGTGTTGCTGAAAGTGTTGATGAATCTGCAGATGGATTAATATATACTTTCCACTTAAGAGAAGATGCTAAGTGGTCAGATGGACAAGGCGTTACTGCAAAAGATTTTGAATACTCTTGGGTAAGAGCATTAACAAAAGAAACTGCAGCAGAATATGCTTATCAATTATTCTATATTAAAAATGGTCAAAAGTTCAATGAAGGTAAAGCTACAAGAGATGAACTTGGAATCAAAGTTATTGATGATTATACTTTAGAAGTTACTTTAGAATCTCCTACAGCTTACTTTAAGGAACTTACTGCATTTACAACTTATATGCCATTAAGAGAAGACATAGTTTCTGCTGATCCAGAAGGATGGGCTCTTGATCCAGCAACTTATGTTTCTAATGGACCATTCAAGTTAGTTCAATGGGATATTAAAGATCAATTAGTATTCGAAAAGAACGAAGAATACTGGAATGCTAAGGAAATTAAATTACCAGGTGTTGTTTTCAAATTAGTTACTGATCAAAATACAGCTTATGCTTCATTAAAGGCTGGAGATTTTGATATGGTTGATACTGTACCACCATCTGAAATAGCTTCTGGACAAGAAGAAGGTTTAGTTACTATTTATCCAAATCTTGCAACTTATATGTTAGTACTTAATGTAGGTAAACAATCTACTTTACCTGAAGATGTTAAGAAAGTATTAAATGATCCTAAGGTTAGAAGAGCATTATCTATTTCAATAGATAGAAAAGCTATAGTTGAAAATGTTACTAAATCTGGACAAGTACCAGCATATAGTTATGTACCAAAGGGAATTTTAAATGAAGAAGGTAAGGATTTTGCGGATAAGGAATACTATGATGCAAATCAAGCTAATGTAGAAGAGGCTAAGAAGTTATTAGCTGAAGCTGGATATCCAAATGGAGAAGGACTTCCTACATTAGAATTTATGTACAATACTGAGGGAGATCATAAGTTAGTAGCTCAAGCTATACAACAAGACTGGGCTAAAATTGGTGTTAATGTAGAGTTAGTTAACCAAGAATGGAAGGTATTCTTAAATACTAGACAAGAAGGGCAATATGAAATTGCTAGACATGGTTGGTCTGGAGATTATGTTGATCCAATGACATTCTTAGATTTATGGGTAACTGGCGGTGGAAATAATGATGCTGGATATTCAAATGCTGAATATGATGCATTAGTTAACCAAGCTAAAGCTGAAGGTGATGAAGCTAAGAGATGGGAATTAATGAGACAAGCAGAAGATATATTAATGGAAGATATGCCAATAATTCCATTATACTACTACACTAAAGTTAAGGCAGCTAAGCCAGAAGTTAAGGGTGTTAGAGTTTCTACTTTAGGACATGTATTCTTTGATAAAGCTTATATTGAAAAATAATATATAAAAAATTAGAAGAGTCTTTAGACTCTTCTTTTTTTAATTTCCAGCTTTATTTATATGTTGACTTGAAAAGCCTTCTCTTTTAACTGATTTATGTTTTGCATTAGGATTATGATTGTGACCTTCTTCTGTTAATGGAGTTTGATAATTACATTTCTCCATTCTAGCTTTTTTATTATCTATTTGGCTATCCTTTGCCATAAAATATTCCTCCTTATAAAATGCTTTCAATATAGTTTAAACAGAATAAGAAAAAATATAAGGCGCATTTATAATTAAGAATGAATAATCAAGAATTAATGAAAAAAACTCCTTTCGGAGTTTTTTAAAATAAGTCTTTTTATTGGTAATTTCGAAGGAATTACATCCTAAATTTTTCATTCTTAATTTTTCATTAATATAGAGTTGCTTTATGCAACTACTATATTCCAAGCACGTCTTCCATATCATAAATTCCTGCTTCAGTTATATTATTCATATACTCAGCAGCTTTTAATGCTCCAACAGCAAATACTTCTCTAGAAGCTGCGGAATGGGATAATTCGATTACTTCAGATGCTCCTGCAAAGATTACATCATGTTCACCAACAATTGTTCCACCTCTTACAGCATGTATTCCGATTTCATTCTTTTCTCTTTTTGATTTTCCGCTTCTTCCGTAAGTATACTTAGTTTCTTCCTTAATACTATCTTTTATAGTGTCTGCAAGTAAAAGAGCAGTACCACTTGGGGAATCCACTTTTTGATTATGGTGTTTTTCTATAATTTCAATATCATAATTACCATATAATACTGGAACTATTTTTTTTAACAGAGAATTAATTAAATTAATTCCTAAGGACATATTTGCAGATTTAAAAATTGGAATGACTTTACTTTGTTCTTCAATTAATTCTAATTGATTCTCTGTAAAACCAGTAGAGCATATAATAATTGGTTTATTACTCTTTATTGATAAATCTAATAAGTCATTTAAGGCTTCTGGTCTAGAAAAATCTATTAATACATCATAATCTATATTAACAAGAGAGGCATTTTCAAAAATTTCAAATTTAAGGTCATCACATTTAAATTTATCTATACCACCTACTATAGTGATATTAGGAAAGTTTTTTACAGATTCAACTATAACTCGTCCCATCTTTCCGCAACAACCATTTAATAATACTTTAACCATAAATTACTCCTAAATTAAATTATATTTAAATAATGAAGCTTTTAATGCTTCAAGGTTTTTATCATCCATGTCATACAATGGTAATCTAAGCTCACCAACTTCTTTACCCATAAGGTTTAAAGCAGTTTTCACAGGAATAGGATTAGTTTCAATAAATAATTTCTTTATTAAATCTATATACTCTATTTGAAGGTTTTGAGCTTCTTTAATATTACCTGATAAATAATTATAAGCCATATCATGTACAGCTTTTGGGCATATATTTGAAAGTACAGAAATTACTCCTTTGCCACCAAGGGCCATTATAGGAATTACCTGATCATCATTTCCTGAATAAATATCGATTCTGTCTCCACATAAAGATTGCATTTCAGCTATTTGTGATATATTGCCACTAGCTTCTTTTATTGCAACAATATTATTTAAAGTAGATATTTCATTTAATAAAGATGGAGTTATATTAATGCCAGTTCTTCCAGGAACATTATATAAAATTATAGGTATATTTACTTTATTATTAATAGCTTCAAAGTGTTTTATTAAGCCTTTATTATTAGTCTTATTATAATAAGGTGTAATGACTAATAATCCATCAACTCCAACAGATTCAGCGTAGGTACTCATTTCAATAGATTCTTCAGTATTATTTGAGCCAGTACCAGCAATTACAGGAATTCTTTTATTAACTTTATCTACAGTAAATTTAATAGTTTCTTCTTTTTCTTCTTTTGACATAGTACTTGCTTCTCCAGTAGTTCCACAGATAACTATGGCGTCTGTATTTTCTTTAATTTGCCATTCTAATAATTCTTCGAGTTTTTCGAAGTTTACCTTATTATCCTTAAATGGTGTAATTATTGCTACTGCTGAGCCTTTGAAAATTGACATTAATCATCACTCCCTGTTAATAGTTCAGCTATTTGAATTGCGTTTAAAGCAGCACCTTTTCTTATATTATCAGATACTACCCATAAGTTTAAGCCGTTATCGATACTAAAATCTCTTCTAATGCGACCTACAAAAACATTGTCTTTGCCACTTGCCATTAAAGCAGTAGGGTATTTTAATTCTTTTAAGTCATCATAAACTGTGATTCCTTTAGTTTCATTAAATAATTTAAAGATATCTTCTATTTCATATGGATTTTCAAGCTCTACATTAATACTTTCACTATGACCATTTAAAACAGGTACTCTAACTGCAGTTGCTGTTATTTTTAAATTATCATTATGAAGGATTTTCTTTGTTTCCTCAATCATTTTAATTTCCTCTTTAGTGTATCCATTATCTAAGAATACATCTATATGAGGTAAACAGTTACCAGCAATAGGATAAGGGAATTTTTTAGGCTTGGCTCCTTTATTGCCTTCAATTAAATCATCGATTCCTTGTTTACCTGCTCCAGAAACAGCTTGATAAGTAGAGAAGACTATTCTCTTTATTCCATACTTACTTAATAAAGCTTTTAAAGGCACCATTGCTTGAATTGTAGAACAGTTTGGATTAGCAATTATTCCTTTATGCCATTTAATATCTTCAGGATTTACTTCTGGAACAATTAAAGGAACATCCTTATCCATTCTAAAAGCACTTGAATTATCAATTACTGTGGCACCATAAGATGTGAATATTGGTGAATATTTCAAGCTTACATCTCCACCGGCTGAAAATAAAGCAAAATCTATCTTTTTACCTTTGATATTTTCTTCAATAGTGTCTTCAATAACTATCTCTTTTCCTTTAAAAGTTACTTTTGAACCTGCAGATTTTTTTGATGCAAAAAGATACAAATTTTCTAATGGAAAATTCCTTTCATCTAATATTTCTAAAAACTTTTTACCTACGTTACCTGTAGCCCCAACTATAGCAACATTGTACATAATTTTGTCCCCCTTTTATTTTGTTAGTAAAAAATATACTTACTAATACTATAGTTAAATAATTCTAAAAATTCAATACTTTATTACAATATATAAAATTTTGCAGTATAAAGTGATAGGAAAATACTACTGAATATTAAGAGTACTTTTGGGGAAAATATTAATACTAAATCCTCAGGGGGTATTTATATGAGTAAAACACCATTAAAAAAAATAATAAAGTCAAAGATAAAGTCTAATAAAGAATTATCAGAAGCAGAAGTGCTAAGAGAAAAAATTAAGTATGAAATTGCAGATGAATTAGGTTTAAAGGAAAAGGTAGATGAATATGGGTGGGGAGGATTAACAGCAGAAGAAACAGGGAGAATTGGTGGTATAATGACTAAGAGAAAAAGAATGCTTAAAATTCCTACAAATGATGAAATTTTAGGGAGAAAGTAGAGAATATTGATAGTTTTTCTTGTATTTAATTGACTAAAATAAAATTTACCATTAATATAGTTTTAGAAAACTCTAAAATGATGATGGGGGGGAATACCTTTGGCTTATGGAGATTTTGCTAAGATATACGATGAACTAATATATGAAGATATTAATTATGAAGAAATGTGCTTAAGGATATTAGATATTTGCAAAAGTGAAGGAATAAGCTTTGAAAACTATTTAGATATAGCGTGCGGGACAGGTAATGTAACTATAAGACTTGCAAAAAAATTTAAGGAAGTTTTTGCAGTGGATTTATCAGAAGATATGCTTCAAGAAGCCTATGAAAAATTTAAGAAAGAAAAAATTAGATGTAAGATTGTATGTCAAGATATGAGTGAACTTTGTTTAAATAGAAAGTTTAATCTAATTACATCAGTTTTAGATTCTTCAAACTATATAATTGAAGAAGAAGATTTTATAAGTTATTTAAGAAATGTAAAAAATCATTTAAAAGAAAATGGAGTTTTTATTTTTGATGTTAATTCATATTATAAATTATCTAGTATATTAGGTAATAATATTTATACATACAACGAAGACGAAGTATTCTATTCTTGGGAAAATGTTTTTGAGGATGATCTTTTATCTATGTATTTAACCTTTTTTGTGAAAAAAGGAGAGTTATATGAAAGGTTTGAAGAAGAACATTTAGAAAGAGCTTATACTGAAGAATTTATTGAAAAGACTTTAAATGATACTGGCTTTAAAATAATAGGTAAGTATGATGGATATTCAACTAATAAGGTTAATGATAAAACTGAAAGAATAGTATATATAGTTAAAAGTAATAAAGTGGAGGAATAAAATGGATAAGATTATAAAAGCAACTGCAAAAGATGGAATGATCAGAATAATAGCAGGAGAAACTACAAATTTAGTTAATACAGGAATTAGTGTACATGAATGTACACCTTTAGCAGCAGCTACATTAGGTAGAATGCTTACTGCTGGTTCATTAATAGGAAGTACTTTAAAATCTGAAAAAGAAGTAGTTACATTAAAAATTAACGGTGGTGGAGAAGCTAAGGGTGTTACTGTTACAGCTTATGAAGGTGGAATAGTAAAAGGATTTATAGGTAATCCACATGGAAACCTACCTTTAAATAGTAGAAATAAGTTAGATGTTGGTGGTTATGTAGGTAGAAATGGAGAGTTTACAGTAATTAAAGACTTAGGTATGAAAGATCCGTATGTAGGTCAAGTGCCTATATATTCAGGAGAAATTGCAGAAGACTTAGCGTACTACTATACAGTCTCTGAACAAACTCCATCAGCTGTAGCATTAGGAGTATTAGTAGATACAGATTATAGTATAAAAGCTTCAGGTGGATTTATAATTCAAATGTTACCAGATGCTGATGAATTACTTTCTGATTTACTTACATATAGACTTGAAGAAATACCATCAATTACGGAAATGTTATTAGAGCATGGAAGTATAGATAAGGTTTTAGAATATATATTTGAAGGAATGGATTTAAATATATTAGAAGAAATAACTCCAGAGTTTAGATGTAATTGTACAAGAGAAAGAGTGGAATCAGTTCTAATTTCAATTGGAGAAAAAGAGCTTGAGGAAATCTACAAAGATGGAAAAGAAGAAGAAATAAAATGTAATTTCTGTAATGCAGCTTATAACTTTAGTAATGAAGAAATAGGTGAATTACTAGAAAATGCTAGAAAATAAAAAGGGCAAATGCTAAAAAAGGGCATATGCCCTTTTTTAATTTTAAATTAAATCTTAAAATTTAACCACCAAGAGTAACATCTTGATCATTATACCACTCTAAGGCAGTATAGAAATCTTTAGAAGTGAAATCTGGCCAATAAGAATCTATTACATAGAAATCAGAGTAAACAGACTGAACTGGCAAAAATCCACTAAGTCTTCTTCTACCGCCCCATCTTATTATAAGATCAATTCTAGAAATATCTTCTGAATGTATATAAGGTAAAATATGCTTTTTAGATGAATTAGATTTTTTTAATAAATTTAAGTCCCATTCCCAACCATAGTGTATTAAAAAGTTTACTTTAATACCACCTGCTCCAAACTTTTGCCTATTAGTAAATAAAAGCAGTTCTTGTGGGAAATTTTTAGATTCAGTATTACCAATTACTAATATTTCGCAATCTTCTTTTGTTAATAGCATGACAGAGTCAATGCAAGCTTTAATAAATGCAAGTTTTTGCTCGGAAGGACGCTTTGTATTATCTACAGTAAAACCATAGAAGGTTATTTCCTTTACATTTTCCTTTTGGCAAAGTTTAAATAATTCTAAGCCGGGGTTTATCCCATATTCATATCCTTTAGCTTTTGTTAGATTATTTGATAAAGCCCAACGTCTATTACCGTCAGGGATTATCCCAACATGTTCTGGTATCCTCATATTTCCTCCATAAAAGTTGAAATGTAAAATATATATGTTTCAATTAATAATTTGCATCTATAATATAATAATAGAATAGTTCAAATACTATTTAGTAAAACTATAAAATTGAAAGCATATATAGTATTTTATCCGGAAGAATGTAAAATAAACGTAAAATTATATTTTTTAGTGTAGAAAAATAAAAAGAGGCTGTCGCAGAAACAGCCTAAATTAAGAATTAAAAATTAAAAATTAAGAATTATTGATGTAATTTTTACAGAATTACTAAAATTAATTTATTTTTCATTCTTCATTATTAATTTTTTTATTGTGCGACAGCACCTTGTATGGAGGCACCACCCAGATTTGAACTGGGGCATAGAGGTTTTGCAGACCTTTGCCTTACCGCTTGGCTATAGTGCCATAATGTAGTATATTCTAAGTTGTTTAAAATGATACCTTATAATAAATTTTTCTTTTTTTGAAAATAGTATATTTAGGAGGGATTAATATGAGTATTTTTAATGAAATAAGAAACGTATTATTAAATAGTAAGATTCCATCAGAAGATATTGAAGAGTTACTTAAAAATAAAGATTTTAAAGAAAGTGATTTCAATATTATAGAGGATTTAAAAAGAATACCTCAAGATAAGAAGTTCCATCCTGAAGGAAATGTTTTTAATCACACTAAAATGGTAGTGGACTATGCAGGAATACTTAAAGATATGGCTATTAATAGAGAAAATTTTATGTGGGCAGCTCTTTTTCATGATATTGGGAAAATTCCTACTACGAAATTTATAAAAGGAAGATATAGGTCATATAACCATGATAATGAGGGGGAAAAAATTACTTATAATATTTTAAAAAACTTTATGAGTGAAGATAATGCTAAGGATATAGCTTTAATAGTAAGATATCATATGCATCATATATATATCTTGAAAGATTTACCTTTTTCAGATAGTCAAGGATTATTAAAGAGTGATAAACTTAATGATATATTTTTATTATTTATATGTGATAAGCTTGGAAGAGGATTTTATACTTTAAAAGAAAAAGAAGAAACCTTTAAGGAAATTAATGAGATATTAAAGAAGCTAGAAAGGTTTAAGGAAAATGAACTTAATGATATAAGAAAAATCATTAGTGATGCTAAAGGAATTATATTAAAAGACTCTGTAGTATAATGTTAATATAAGAAGCTTATAAAGAATCAATTATTTATTATAGAATTAAATAAAATTAAGGGCTGTGTCATATTAAATATTTTATTCAGTATGATATAGCCCTATTTTTATATAAAATCATATTGCAACTTTTTATTGGGAGAAACGTATTATATATAGACTAAAGGGTAAACAAACTGCCTCTATCATACAACTTACTATTGCTTAAATATATTGGGTTAACATTATGCTTTTTAAGAAATTTTTTAACTTCTTCACCATAGGCATATTTTTCTAAGGAGCCAAAGAATGCCATAGTAGATGGATTAATTAAACCACCAGTTCCACCAATAAACCCATAGTCTAAGCCATCTAAAATTATATCTCCAGGGGGGAGTAGTAATATATCAAAGTTATGTTTTAATAAAGAATTATATATTCCTTTATCACTGGTTATTATTGAATTATTATTTACTACTAAAGATGAGCACTTAGTATAGCCTTGTTTAACATTAACAAGAGTTTTATTTTTTTGACTTTCTAATAAATTTTCATCACTAAAATTTAGATTATGAATAAAATAATTATCTAAAATTAATGAATTTAAAGCTATGTTGCTAGGATACTTTTCACCTAAGGAGTTTTTACTTTCAATAAAATTTATATTATTGTTTGTTAGTTCCTTTTTAAAAGAATCATTAATATCTTTTTGTACTATTACTTTTTTTTCTATTTTACTTAGTATATTTAATTGAATATCTACATGTCCTTTTATTGCATTATATAAATTGTTGCAAGGAGGAACTTTTATTATTTTTACTCCTAAGTTTTTTAGAGATTTTTCTTCTACTATAGAAATTCTATAGTCTACAAAACAGATCATATTACCTCCTAAAATAGTTTATTTCTAATTATAAAATAAAGGATTTGTTTTGTCGATTGGTGAAATATAAATTTTGAATATAGTTTTCTTTTTTATACATACTATTATTATGAAGGGAGTGGAATCCATGCTTGTATTAAAGCTTGTGTACAGTAGTAATTTGGACTTTGTTGGAGAAATTCAAGAGTTAAAAACTATTCTAAAAAAGAAGAATATTCATATAGGAATAGTAGAAAGTGTGGAATTAGATAATCATATAGTGAAGATATTATGTGATGATAATAGTTATAATCAAAGAGTTAAAGAGATTATTAATTTATATATGAGTAATGTGTTATATAAGGTTGTATTAGAACAATATAGATTAAAAGAAATGTTAGTTTATCTTACAGAAAATTATTTTTTCTTAAAACAAGAAGAAATAATAGAAGTAGAAGAAGAAATCATGAAAGTACTGTTAGGAGATGATATATTAAAAGTAGATTATGTTATTTATTGTATGAACAGAATTAATAACATAACTGAAAAGATTAAAGCTTGCTTAGAAGAAAATGATGAAATTAATGTTAATGGATTTATAAGATTTAGAATGAAAGAATTAAGGTCTGATATAGAAGAAATAATAGATAAGGTAATAGAAGGCTATATGGTAGAAAAAGAATATAAGGAATTCATTAAGCTATTAAAGTATTTTGTTGATATACAAGAAAGTAAAATCGACTTAATTAACATAGTTATTGATAATGAAGGACAGTATTTTATTTTTGATAAAGATGAAAAAAATATATTTAAGGAATTTATGAAAGAATTAATTGAATATAAAATTGACACTGATGCAAAAATTGAAGATATAATTATTAGCGGACTTATAACTAATGCTCCTAAAAAACTTATAATTCATGGTAAGAAAAATTGCACTAACAAGGAATTTATGGAAACTATAGAAAGTGTATTTGGAAATAAGGTTAGTTTTTGTAGTGGATGTATATTATGTGTTGAAAAACAAGTTAAATTATAAATTTATATTGACAAGTATTTTGTCAAATAATATAATAACTATTGTTAAGAAGAAACATAGCCGTTTCTCACCTTACGGCATAGCTTAGTAAGGTAATATATTCTTGTTTTAATTTATTAAATTAAAAATGGATATTTGAGACGGCATAATGCTGTCTTTTTTGTTTTTATTAACTTTTTGAAAGTTAAGTGAAAAGCATAATTTGAGAGGAGGATTTTATTATGCCAAAAATGAAGACCCACAGAGGTGCAGTTAAAAGATTTAAGAAAACAGGAACTGGAAAGTTAAAGAGAGCTAAAGCTTTTAAGAGCCATATATTAACTAAGAAAAGTTCAAAGAGAAAGAGAAACTTAAGAAAGACTGCTTATGTTTCAACTACTCAAGAAAAAGCAATGAAGAAATTATTACCATATTTATAGGAGGATTGAAACATGGCAAGAGTTAAAAGAGCGGTAAATTCACGTAAAAATCATAAAAAAGTATTAAAGCTTGCAAAAGGTTACTATGGTGGAAAGAGCAGATTATTCAAAACTGCTAACGAATCAGTAATAAGAGCTTTAAGAAATGCTTATGTTGGAAGAAGATTAAAGAAGAGAGATTTTAGA
>JAHAIU010000062.1 GCA_018372555.1 Clostridium sp. | reverse complement strand
GTTTTTCGTAATTTTTGCAAAAAATAACGGGCATGTATTTCTACATCCCCGCATATTCAGCTATTCAATATTAAATTTTCTTAACTTAATGACATTGGGATTTCTCCACCTTTTTGAATTATTAGAAGAACTTTCTTATCAGTTCTTCTGCAATTCCAAACTTTTTTGATATGTTGCTTATAGCCTTTTCCTCTGACATTCCTTCTAGTATCAGCTCCAATACCAAAATTATTATTTGTAACATTTTCATCATCTACATTATACCTTTCTTTACATACAAAAAAGCCATTTAAGACCTTTATCATCTTAAACAGCTCTTCTCTTTTTATATTAATCCTTTTTCTTTTAGTATCTCCATAGCGGCTATTCTTTTTTCTTTTATGCAATTTGAATCCCTGCATATCTCTACAAGCTTTTTATCTGAATAGCTTTGTAAACTTCGTTTATATTTTTCTATCTCGTCTAATTGCTTATCACATTTATCCTGCATTTTATCAATTTGGTTATCTACTACATCAAAAATTTTTCCACCTGTCGTTTTTCTATCTAATTCCCTTAATATAGCTTCACCCATTGAAAATAATATATCTGCTAATCCCATAAGATCACCAACTTATTATTTTATTTTTTCTAACTTTTCACCACATAATGGACATTTTCCATTTACTTTCCCATGATAGCCACATAGACCATGACCATTTTTGCATACTACATTACAAGTCCTTGGACATTTTAAACATTCATTTACTGCTGGTTTCATTTCTATTCACCTCTAACCTTTATACTTATATTTTTTATCACATGCAGGACATACCCAACTACAGCCTATATCTGCTCTTTCTTTTACACAATCACAACAAACTAATTTTCCACACTTATCACAATGTGACATATCTTTAGTTTTTGAACCACAAAATTTACATTTAGCTTCACTCTTCATTTTTATTTTCCTCCATATTTACAAATTTTTTTATATCACCATTAATTGTCTATTTCAAGAATGCAATCATGTATTTATCTCCTTGTGCTGATGATATTCCTCTAAATACAATCTTATCTTCTTCAATATTTTTATTAAATTCATCTTTTGTCATTTGTACATCAGTTCCATCTTGTTTTTCTACATACCACATATTCTCTTGATTATTATTTAAACGACGTGGGGTCAATTTATCTAATCCTTCATTATCACCAACCCAATATCCATCAATATATTTTGCAGATGCTCTATGTCCATTAGCCATAAAATAATATATTTTATCTCCTATTCTAATCCAAGAATTTCTTACCACTTTACCATTTTCAATATAATACCCCCCTACATATCCATTTAATACTTTTTTATTATCTTTTAGATATATCATATCATCTATATAGCCTTTAGCTGACCATTCAATATTGTCTTTACAGTAAAATCCATCTCCCCATGCACCACTATAATCTGTTGAATCATTATTATCATATTCAATTGAAGTTATACCTTGTTTTATATCTAATGTTTTTCTTAAATCATCATCTGAATATCCTTTCCATACTCCATTACCATCAAATTTACATTCTACTCCATCTATATTTTTTATTCCTGTTACCATACTTCCATCATCATTTAAATAATAATAATCTGATGGTCCACCAAAGTAATGAGCATAACCTTGAAACCATCCTGTTTCCATATATCCTTGCCAATCAAAATGATACCATTTTCCATTTATCTGCTTCCAACTGTCTTTTACACATGAATTTCCTTCTGTATACCACCATCCTGTATTATCCTTCTTCCATGCAGCATTAGCCTGCATTGGAGCAACTGCAATCAAACTTGCTACTATCAATCCCATTGTTATTATCTTTCTTAGGTTTTGTTTCTTCATTATCATTCGCCTCCATTGTTTTCTATTTATGTCAAATTACCTTTGATTATAAAAGTTAATTTGATATCATTAGTTTACTTTACATGCTTGGACACATATTGCCCTCTAAAAGAATTTCTTTATATCAATTTCTAATGCAACAGCTATTTTACCTAATGTTTTTATTGAAGGTTCTGACCTTCCATTTTCTATATCTGAAAGAAATGTATTTGACATTTCTGCTCTTTCAGCAAGTTCACATTGTTTCATATGCTTTTCTAATCTTTTTTTCTTTATTTTTTCACCTATATTCCCCAATATCTCCACCTCCATATTTTTATTATACGTTATTCAAGTAAAAATACAAGCATTTTTACGTTATGTATGACTGTTATTAGAATGATTTTACAACACCTTTACTTTTGTTTATACTATACATATATACGTTATTTACGGAATTTTTAGGAGGTAACCATGAGCTTAATTGGTACTAAAATAAAGACTTGTAGAAAAGCTAAGAAACTTTCATTAAAGCTGTTATGTGAAAAGACTAATAATCAAATATCTATTTCTTTCTTATCTGATATCGAAAATGGAAGAAGTAATCCTTCATTAGAAAAGTTAAAGCTTATTGCTTCTGTATTAGATATTCCTGTATCATATTTTCTTGATGATACTGAAAATAGTTTGAATAATATTGCTACCTCTGATAAAGATTTTATTCCTGTTTTAGAATTACTTAATGATTTTAGTTCTTGGAGTTTTGAAGATAAACAGGAACTTTTATATTATCTCAAAGCTAAAAAAGTCTTACGTGATAATCGTTGATTAACAACTATGACATTTAATACTCATCTGCAAAAATCATAGTGCTATACTCACCACCACTATCTATAACGTATATTTTCATATCAAATTCTATTGGAAACTTCTCTTTCTCAACTTCATATTGCTCTTTGTATGGAGGCACTTCCTGTTCGTGTTCTATTAGAACTTTATCCCCTTTTACCTTTAGTCTGAAAATCTGTAGGTAGTCCAATTTCTTTTTCTCCTTTAGTGAATCTATCATGCTCCACAATAGAATTTGAAGCTGCATTGGTACAGTTTCATTTACTTGTCTGCTTACATAGCGATTTTCTTGTTTGAACATTTTTTCATCAACCTCTTTTCATTATTTTTATATATTGAAAAAGACTATCTTCTCCATTAGAAAATAGCCTTTTAACAATCTAACTGTGCATACATATAATGCTGATTATAATTATTCTCAAATATATTTTGTATATTCATATCAAGAAGCTCTTCAATTTCAATACCATTTACAAGTTCTCTTATAACTTGATCTTTACTTGTACCATTAATGAAATATTCTATTAAAGAATCTTTGTCTAAAAGCTTATCTACAAAATAACTATCCTCTAGCATTGTTTCCAGCTTTTCAACTGCAATATCTTTTAGATTAGTTCCTTCAATATATATCATAGTGTTATCATTTATTTCACAGTATCCATTTTCCTCAACCTCTTGTATAACTCTATCAACTGCATCCATATTCAAATCTAAATCTGTATTTGATTTTATCCACAAATACATTTTTATGGTAAAATAATCCACATACTTATCACCTATTTCTGTTGATAACTTTAATGTTTTATCAAAATCTAATAGAAGTTCCTTCTTAAATTCTTCATCATTAATTTTTGATATTAGAGCTTCAACCTTTTGTATTTTTTCTAAATCCATATTGGTATACTTATTAAGAATTGCCTTAATTTCATTTGAAATAAAACTTTGTATTATATCTGAAAAATTTCTATCTGTTACAATCATAATTTTCAACTCCATTTCTTTTTTTATTAGATTTCATCATGTTCTTTAAAACTGTAATATGTATCATTTCCAATAATAATATGATCTAATAAGCAAATACCTAATATAGTACCACTTTCTTTTATTCTTAATGTAATTTCTTTATCTTCCTTACTTGGTGTTACATCACCACTTGGATGATTATGTATCATTACTATTGAAGCAGCATTACTTAGTATTGCTGTCTTAAAAACTTCTCTTGGATGAACTATTGAATTATTAAGACTTCCAATTGAAACTACATTTACAGAATTCACTTCATTCTTAGCATTCAAGCATGCTACTATAAGCTCTTCCCTATCAAGCTCATCTAAAAATTTCTTTCCTAAATCTACAATATCTTTTGGCTCTGATATTCTTCTTATGTTGTATAGAACACTTGATTCTCTTACCATTTTTATAGATACAACATTAATTCTTTTTAAAGGCTTATTATTTTTCTCTTTTGATAGCATTATTATTGCACTCCCTTACAATTTTAATTTTTGTATTTTTTCCTTTAATCAACATGTAACAAAATAGATACTTCATATTTCCAAAACTCCTTGTATTCAAATAAAAAAAGCTTTAGTTATCAAATATTTATCAATAACTAAAGCTTTATCTATTCATATCTTATTTAATTCATCTTTAAGCAATTTTATAAATTCATCAGAAAATACTTTTCCTTCAATGGCTTTTCTAATCAGCTCTAACAATTGCTTCTCAGTCAAATCCAAACTTCTTGGAATGAATTGTCGCTCCATCTTAAATGTATCTTTATATAATGCAAACCTGACCTCCTCACGATTTTTGCTTTTGACTTTGATCTTCTCTATGCTGCTGTAATAATCATCATCAATAATTGATACAGCCTTATACACTTGACAATACTTGGTTTCCTTTATTACTTTTCTCTCTTCAACTACTTTCTTTTCTCCTTTTGCCATAATAATTGAACTCCCTTCTTATTTTCAATTTCAAATCAAAAATTAATCTGCGGATAATAGAAAAATGATACCTAAAGCTTTATTTCTTACTTTAAGTATCATTTCTTATTAAATCTTCTTTCATATTATTTTTTACATCTGCTTCAATAGATTTTCAGGCATAATCTTAAAAGGTATTATTAATGATATGGAATAATCATTGTTGCATAATACCAAAGAGTTTGTATATATTCTTCCATTAGCACACTCAATCTTATCAATATATTCAACAATTACATCCCTAACATCTATGTGTATTTTTTCTTGTATTTCTTTAAAATCTTCAATGCTATCTACAACTACAACATAGCCTCCATTATCTGTATACTTATCTCGGTCAGCTCCATATTCTGAATCAAGCATTTCTAGTATGCCTCTAGTTACTTCTTGTACTTCAATAGGTAACCCATGTACATTTTCCATTTCTCTTAAATATGTTATTTCTATCATGTGAATCCCTCCTAAAATAGAAAAAAGAATATTCAAAGCTTTCTTTGCTTCAAATAGTCCTTCTCTTTGTTACATGATAATAATATATATTTAACTTCTATATTTGGTACATATTATTATTTTTATAAAATAGTTGTTTATTAAATCTAAAAAACAATCCTAAATAAACTTAAAAAAGCATTATATTCACTGTTTATTTAAAGTGTACTCTAAATAAATTACTTTTTTCTTTTGATTCGATTTTTTTTACTTCAAATCCATTCTTTTTTATTTATTCATAATAATAAAACAAGGAATACTTAAATTCTCTCATTGATTTAAGTATTCCTAATTGCTTTTCATAATTATAATATATATTTGAAATCTTTAATTGTTGATATTTATTTTTGAAGTTCTATTATTCCTTCTTCTCCAAAATTAATATCTTCATTTTCTTTTAGTAGTGCTACTTCTTCACCACTGGTTAATATGACCATGATAGTTGTATCATATCCCTTTTCTTCTAATTTTGAAATTTCCATTTCGCAAATCTTATCACCTTGCTTTACTTTATCTCCTTGTTTAACCAATGAATTAAATCCTTCTCCATTTAGTTCTACAGTATTTATTCCTAAATGAAGTAATACTTCTATTCCAGAAGGTGTCTTTATTCCATAAGCATGCTTAGTTGGAAAACATACCGTTATTTCTCCAGATAAAGGAGCATAAACAGAATTTTCTTTTGGAATAACAGCAAATCCATCTCCCATCATTTTTTTAGAAAATACTTCATCATTTACATTATCTAATTTAATAATTTTCCCAATAGCTGGACTTTTAAAAATTTCTTTTACATCATTATGTTTCTTTCTACTGAATAATCCCATTTAATTGTTCTCCTTTAATTCTATTTATTATTTGCTTTGTGCAAATAACCACTCATAAAATTCTGGATTATTATAAGTTGGTATATTAGCCATGTGTGCATTCCCAGCATTAGCTTTATTAATTTCATCAGCTGAATACTGAGTCCATTTTACATTTCCTCCAAGTGCAATCAACTTATCTACTGAATCCTTTTCCTTATTAATTGGAACTATTTCATCTGTTTCTCCATGAAATACCCACATAGGAAGATTCATTAATGTATCAACATTTCCTTCCCATAATCCACTAATTGGTGCTGATGCTGCAAAATACTCTGGATAAGCAACACTCATTCCCCATGTTCCCAATGCTCCCATTGAATGTCCTGTTATATAAATACGTTTATCATCTATATTTTTATATTTATCTTTTAGTTCCTCTATAATATTAATTAATACTGTCTGTACTTCTTCATCTGTCCAACCTTTAGCAGATTGTTTATCAGTTGGTGATTCATCCTTTGCTACAAATCTATCTAGAAGTTGTGGTGCTAAAACACAACATGGATATTTCTTTTGAATATCTCCTCTGGCAAATCCTGTAATATTATCATTAGTTTATATTTGAGCAATATTATCGTTTCCAGTAACTCCAGCCCCATGTAATGAAAGTACTAACGGTACTTCTCCTTCTACATTTTTTGGCACAAAAAGCCTATAATTTAATGTTTCATTCTTTCCTGCTATAAATTCATCTAATTCATGTCCATCAACTTTAACATCTTTTCTTGTAAAGTTTAAGCTTTCATCTTTAGAACAATTAACCTTAAAATCAGAAGAGTATTGAATATCATCAAAATATAAAGTTAGCTCTTTTCATAACAGTCCCTCCAATAATGTATACTCATTTAAACAAATCCTATCCTACTTTTAAATCTGAAGTAAATTCATAACTACCAGACGTAATTTTATATATAGCATTTCCATTTTTATATTCTATAAATTTAATTTCATCACTATTTGATATACTTTTTCCGCTTTCTTTTACGTTTTCTGATGAGTCAGTTGGAATGTATATTGTTGCTGTTGTATTTGCTGGAACTTTAACCTTGTAAGTAAATTTACCATCTTCATTTTTCCATTCACTAGTGATAGTTCCATATACAGAGTCATAAGAAGCTTTAACCTGTGTTATTCTATTCTCATTATCTATAGTTGGTTTTAAAATAATATGTTTAAATCCTGGTTTTTCAGAATCATTTGATATTCCAGCCATATATTTATACATCCATTCTCCAATAGCTCCATAAGAATAGTGGTTGAATGAATTCATACTTACATCACCAAATCCATCTTCACTAGAATAAGAGTTCCATCTCTCCCATATAGTAGTAGATCCATTTTTTACTGAATATAGCCACGATGGCATACTATCTTGTAATAAAATATCATATGAAACTTCTGGATGCCCAATATCAGTTAGCACTGGTGCTATAACATTTATACCCAAAAATCCAACCGAAAGAGTATTTTCATCATAATTCACACGCGTACTATTTGGATTTTCCGCTTTATATTCATCACTATTTCTAATATTATTAATTAATAGATTAGTTAGCTCTTCTTTTTGTGAATCATTTTCATATAATTCAAGCTTTAATATCCATAATAATGCAGCTTGACTATTATCTTCTTTTGGACCACCCAAGTTCTTAATTTCAAACAAATCATATCCTGGTGCTATAAGAGATGATTTAACTATAATTTTTCCATTTTCATCATAAGTAATATATTTCTTTATAAATGATTTTTTTATGTTATCAAACGTATCAGTATATTTCTTATAATCGCTATTCTTTCCAATACTATTTGCCATTTGAGCCATTAATTTAGCATCATATGCATAATAAACATGACTCATAAATTGATTGCTAGTCCCTTGAAAAGCAAGCCAGTCTCCAATACTTCCTGGGCCTTCATAACTTTCACCTGTTTCTGAATAAATCCAATCCATGTATTTAGTCATAGCATCATAATTCTTTTCAATGATAGCTGTATCTCCTGTCATTTGCCAAACTGTCCAAGGAAGTATTATACCAACATCAGCCCATCCAGATTGTCCTTTTGGACCTTCACCTCTAAGTGGAAAACTTGCAAAATTAACTGTCTTACCACCAGGTGCTGTTGATGTAAATGTTGCACTATCTAAACCATATATTTCTTGAGAATCAACTATTATATCCATATAGTTTTCTAAAAATTTTACAGAATCAGCATTATACATTGCTGTATTAGCAAATAATTGTGTATCTCCCGTCCATCCTAAACGCTCATCTCTTTGTGGACAATCTGTTGGAATCCAGAAATAATTTCCTCTTTGTCCCCACATGATATTTTCTGCTAATTTATTTATGTCCTTATTCGATGTTTCAATATTCCCCGTTTGATCTATAGACGAAGAAGCAACTTTTCCTTTAATATTTTTAAGTTCAACTGTTGCTCCTGGTGTAAGTACTGTAACCTCAATATATCTAAAACCATAATAAGTTAATGAATCTTGGCGAATTTCCCAATCCTTATCACCCTTTAAAGTATATAAACTACTTTGCTTTGCTGTACGAAGATTAGCAAAATAAACTGTACCCTTTGGTCCATCTGCCCCTTCACTATCATCATTTAATATTTCACCCAGATGAAGCTTAACTTGAGTACCTGATTCACCCTTAACTTCAAAATATGGAACACCCACAATATTTTGTCCTAGGTCATAAACTGCTGTTTCACCATATTTTAAAGTAGTTGTAGTATCTTCTACCTTTGATTGACCTTCTATGCTTCTAGCAGTATCTACTTTTATTTTTCCTCTTGCATTTTTACTTGAATCTTCATTAATAATGTCATCATATACTGTAATAGATTTAGGAATTTGTGTTAGTTCATCGATAATTTGTACTCTATTTCCACTATATCCAACAACTTTGGCTTCTGGATAATCAATTTTATAGTTGTGTTCCTTTACATCATTCCATTTAGAATCATCAAATCCTGACTTTGACCAGCCATCCATTTCTTTTCTTGCATCATATTCTTCGCCATCATAAATATCATTACTTATTACTGGTCCATCATTTGTTGCCTTCCAGCCTGATTCAGTGTTGGTTATAATTATATCTTTAGAATTATCCTCATATGTAACTACAATCTTAGCTAATAAAGCCAATTCATTTCCTTCTTCTGAATAATATGTACTTCCTTCTGAAATTCTTCCATTATACCATCCATTACCAAGAATAACTCCTAATGTTAAATTATCATCATTTTTTATATAGTCAGTAATATTATATGTCATATAATTTATAGTCTTATCATAGTTTGTCCATCCTGGATTTAATAGTTCTTCTGTTATACTTCCATCTTCATTTACTGCACCTAATTTTTTACCATTAACATATGCATCATATACACCTAAAGATGACATATATAATCTAGCACTTCTTACTTTTCCAGTTAATTTACTTTCTTTTCTTATCATTGGCGCGCAAAGATTTTGAGTATCACTATCTATACTTATCCATTTAGCTCCGTCCCATCTAGTCACTCCGTCTGTACTCATAAGGCCAGTTTCAAAAAACTCACTCCCTGAAGATTCAATAACATTGTTATTATTATCCCATACAATAACTTTCCAATAATATTTTGTACAAGGTTCTAATGCTTTACCTGAATATTCTATTCCTACAGACTTATCTGATTTAACTTTTCCACTATTCCATATTTCTGCTTTTTCAAGAGTCAAATTTTTTGCCCTTTTAGAAACTAAAATTTGATAATAAGTCTGCTTTTCTCCTCTTATTTTTGACTCCATATTCCAACTAAAACGTGGTTTTTTACAATCTATACCAATAGGATTCATGCTATATTCAACCTTCAAATTTTTGATTTCTATACTTCTATCATTAGAAAAATTGTTTACATTGGCTTGAAGCATGATTAATGCAAGTAACATACTAATCATTATACTTATCATTCTCTTTAATTTATTTTTCATACTGATATCCCCCTTAAAAGTTAGTTAAACATTTATTTAATCAGTAGCTAAAATATAATACGCTAATAACTGAACAGTATGTTACCTGATTATAATACTTAAGTAACATACTAGTTCTTTTATTATAAATTACATATTAAATTTCTTAAAGTTCTTGCCCATCTGATTCTATGCACTTTTTATACCAATAGAAAGAGTCTTTCCTGTATCGTTTATTACTTCCTTTACCTTCTTCATCTCTATCTACATAGATTACTCCATAACGCTTACTCATTTCTATAGTTCCACAAGATACAATATCAATTATTCCCCACATAGTATATCCAATTAAGTCAACACCATCTTTAATTGCTTCCCCCATTTGTTCAATATGCTGTCTTAGATAATCAATACGATAATTATCATGTACCTGTCCATCCTCTAATGTATCATAAGCACCTAGCCCATTTTCAGCAATAAATATTGGAAGCTGATATCTGTCATACATATCATTAAGTGAAATACGTAATCCCTCTGGATCAATCTGCCACCCCCAGTCACTTGCTTTTAAATATGGATTCTTGTTTCCTGAAACTAAATTACCACTAGACTTTTCATAATTTTCATCTGTTGTAGCAACCATAGACATATAGTAACTAAATGCTATGAAATCCACAGTATTATTCTTTAATATTTCATCATCGCCATCTTCTTTTACAATTTTAATATTACTTTCTTCAAACATTCTTTGAGTATATGATGGATATTTACCTCTAGCCATTACATCAGTATAAAAATAGTTTTTATAATTTTCATCAAGAATAGCCTGCATTACATCTGCTGGTTTACATGTAGCAGGATAAGTTGTAAATCTTGCTATCATTCCACCAACTTTTGAACCTGGTAAAATTTCATGTGCGGCCTTTATTGTTAAAGCATTAGCTATAAATTGATGATGTAAACATTGGAAGATTGCAGATTCATAATCTTCTTCTTGATCTTTAATAAGACAACATCCATTGTATGGATTAAATTTTGCACAGTTTATTTCATTAAATGGTAGCCAGTAATCAACTCTATTACCTATTCTCTTAAATAATGTTGTTGCGTATTTTAAGTAAAAATCAACTAACTTTCTATTTTTCCATCCACCATATTTAGTTACTAAATTAACTGGTATATTATAATGCAAGATTGTTGCAAATACCTTAATTCCTCTTTTATGACATTCATCAAATAAATCAATATAGTATTGCAATCCTTCTTCATTTGGTGTCTCATCGTCTCCATTTGGAAAAATTCTTGCCCAGTTAATAGAAGTTCTAAATATTTTTAATCTTAATTCTTCAAATAAAGCTAAATCCTCTTTGTATTTGTTATAAAAATCTATTCCCCATCTAAAAGGATAATTTGTAATATCTTTTGCAACTAATGCTTCATTAAATCTTTCTGTTGTCATATTTATATTTCTATTTTCAGTTCTTTTTTCTTTATCCCATGATGCATCAAAGTATCTTAAATCTTGAGTATCAAGTCCTTTTCCTCCTTCTAAATAAGCACCATCAGCTTGAGATGCAGCTATTGCACCTCCCCATAAAAAATCTTTTGGAAATTTACTCATATCTATTCACCTATCTCTTTCATTAGTTTATTATCTTTTTTAGCTAAATAATAACTTATAGCAAATGCTATAACGAAACTTACTATTACAGCAATAACTGCATATACTATATTCATAGAATTGTTAGGGTCGATAAAAATTGGGATTGTTGTTAATCCTGTTGGTCCAAAAACAATACGTTTTACTCCACCTATTCCACAGATTATTCCGCCTATTCCACCACCTATTAATGCAGCAACAAAAGGTTTCTTTAATTTTAGATTTACTCCATACATTGCAGGCTCAGTAACACCTAATAATGCTGTAAGTCCACTTGATGCAGACATTGCTTTAAAATCTGTATTCTTAGCTAGTAATGCTATAGCTAAAGCTGCTCCTGCTTGCCCCATATTTGCAACTAAGAATCCTGATCCAAGCATATCAAAACCATTTACACTAATAGCAGTCATAACTAATGGAATTGTTACTACATAATGCATACCAAACATAATAACTATTGGGGCTAAAATACCAAATATAATTGGTAGAGCCCATGGAATTTGTGTCTGTATTACATTTAATACAGATTCTAATCCTTTACCAGCTATTGTTCCAAGTGGTCCAACAACACAGAATGCCAATGGTATCATAATTAATAATGTAATTGTTGGTTTTAAGAAGAAACGAATTGCTTTAGGTGAAACTTTATCTGCAAATTTTTCAACATATGATCCTACCCATACAACAAGAATCACTGGAATAACTGTTGATGTATATGTTGCTAATGTTACATGTAGGAGTCCAAATAATTTAACTTCTTCCCCTGCAGATACCATATTTGTGTATGTTGGATGAATTAACATTAATCCAAGTAGCATACCCATCATTGGATTCATTCTAAATTTAACTGCAGCTGAATATGAAAGCATAATTGGTAAAAAATAAAAAGGAGTGTCACCAACAAAAGTCAATATTTGATATGTTTGAGTATCCTTTGATAATACTCCACTCATAGTTAGTAATATAATAATTACTTTTATCATTGCGGCACCTGTTATAGCAGGTAAAATCGGTGTAAATATTCCTGAAATAGTATCTAATACTTTTGAAAACTTAGACTTATCTTCATCTATTACCTCTTCTGAAACTTCATCCATCTTGACATCAGCCAATAGCAGTTTCAACTCATCAAAAACATGTGATACATCAGTACCAATTATTACTTGGCATTGCCCTCCACTTATTACAGTCCCCATTACACCATTAATTTTCTTTAAAACATCTTGGTCAAATTTATTTTCATCAATCAAATTAAAACGTAGCCTTGTTGCACAGTGCGTATAACTTTTTATATTATCAGATCCACCAATGTTCTGTAGGATTTCTTTAGATAAGTTCTTATAATTCATATTCTTTTCCCCCTTGAATTAATTATAAGCAAAAATAATAGCTATTTATTTTTTATATAATCAAATTTCTATTTACAAGTTCATTATATAGGCTTTTATATAGTACAACAATGTCATAAAATTGTTTACATACTAACAAAAAGTAATATATACTATAAATTAATTGGAGATTAATTTATGGAGGATAAATTATGGAGGATAAATTATGAATACAGATGAATTAAATAAGTTATTAAAACAAAACACAGAACGTGAGCAATATTATTTAGATAATCCAGGCAGTATATCTCCAGATTATAAACACATGAAAACTAAGATAATTGATGGAAAAGAAGTATTTTGCTTTAGTTTAGATAAACTGACTGAGAAAGAAATCTTAATTAGAAAAGATTCTAGATATACATTTGTCCCATTTTATATCCATTCAAATATTAATATGAACTACATATATTCAGGTGAATGTACTTATCTTATTAATGATGAGTATATAACTTTACATGAAGGAGATGTTTGTATTTTTGATAAAGATGTAGTACGTGCAAAAATGAAGACCGGTGAAAATGATATTGTAATTAATATTAGTATGAGTAATGATTTTTTCTCAGATAGTTTAATTAATCGTATTGGTGAGCAAAGTGTTATGGCAAGCTTTATTATAAATTCTCTATCAAGTAAAGAAAATCATAATCATTATCTAATTTTTCAAACAGAAAAATCCCCAAAAATAATAGAGCTATTCACTAGTCTTTTAATGGAATATTATGATAATAATATTTATAGTAAAGAAATTATAAAATCATACATTGTAATTATATTTATAGAATTACTTCGTATTTATCATACAAGATCAGGAAATCAATTAATACAGATATCTGATGATAGTTCAAAAATATTAATGGACATCCTACATTATATTGAGAAAAATTATTCTGATTGCAATATTGATGATATAGCCAAAACATTTGGATATCATCCTAAATATATATCTTATTTGATTAAGAAAAAAACTGGAAAAACTTTCAATGAAATAAAATTAACACAACGTTTGAATATAGCCTGCTCATATTTGAAAAATACTAATTTATCTATTCAAAAAATAGCTGAAAAAGTAGGAATTACAAATCAAAGCTTTTTCTATAAGAAATTTGAAGAATATTATAAGATATCTCCTAATAATTATAGGAAGAAAAACTACTATAATATTTCAAAAACTCCCAAATAATTTTACAATGTAAATAAAATCAAAAATATTTATGATAGATCCTTGTTATAATTAATTTCTCACAAAAAAATAATAGCAAGGATCTATACATAAATGTTTCAGAACACAATTATAATATAAAACAGTTTTATAAGTGGCTAAAAAATAGCACAACACACATAAAATTTTATAAAATATCATAACATAAAATAATATTTAGCTATTAAAAAATCCAATTAATGCGTTTTTTTAATAGTTACACCCTTTAATTTTCTTCAAAAACATAAATAGACCCACGAAAATCCAATAAAATGATTTTCGTGGGTTTCATGGTGGAGGCGA
>JAHAIU010000061.1 GCA_018372555.1 Clostridium sp. | reverse complement strand
AATAGTTTTGACAGCAATTTTAATATCTAGGGGATCAAATTTCTTACATGATTTATTAGAAAGAATTGGACAAGTAAAAAATAAGTAAGATATAAAACTGCTGTAGCAAGGGTTTTCATTTTTATATTTTACCAGGTGAATTTTGTATGTATTTTTATGAAACACTGATTTTAAAAAGATTAGAGAGAATTCTATTAAATAATTGAATTAATGAAAGTCACTTGGTAAAATATAAGTATAGATGGCTATTTTAAAAGAACAGAGTTAAAGGGTCTATGTTTAAAATGGCTTAAATTCAATAGATTAACATTAACATGAGATGTATTTAAATATCTAAGACACTAACTTTTAGAGTATTACTAGGTTGATTAACATTAACATGAGATGTATTTAAATAATATAGGTAAAGCCATTACATCTACTTCTAAAGAAGATTAACATTAACATGAGATGTATTTAAATAAGAAGGTAAAGTCCATATAGGTATGTATTGTAAGAGATTAACATTAACATGAGATGTATTTAAATACACTCTAAAATATGCTATCGAGAAATTTGAAAAAGATTAACATTAACATGAGATGTATTTAAATTACTGATGAAAGTTTTAAGGTAACATATAAAGTAGAGATTAACATTAACATGAGATGTATTTAAATACAGTTTTAAATGCTATAAGAGCTACTAGTTCAAGGATTAACATTAACATGAGATGTATTTAAATCTATGTATTCAATTCCTTACTTCGACACTAACTTAAGATTAACATTAACATGAGATGTATTTAAATATACCTATTTGAACATGAGAATAACTTTATTATAAAAGATTAACATTAACATGAGATGTATTTAAATATACCTAGTAGTGGATTTATTCAAACTAAAAATTGTGATTAACATTAACATGAGATGTATTTAAATAGAGAAGGCACAATAAAAAATAATAATGTTATAATGATTAACATTAACATGAGATGTATTTAAATCAATCTTTACCTCTGAATTTATATATCATCTTCTCTGATTAACATTAACATGAGATGTATTTAAATAACACTTTCTTAAATTCATTGCAGAACTCTTCTACTGATTAACATTAACATGAGATGTATTTAAATCCTCACATTTGATACAGCTTGGTTAACCAAACTCTGATTAACATTAACATGAGATGTATTTAAATTATTTAGGCATGGAAACATAGGTCATAGGATTCTCTGATTAACATTAACATGAGATGTATTTAAATCAGGTAGTGAAGTTGACAGTAATTAAGAGATGGACGATTAACATTAACATGAGATGTATTTAAATAAGTCTTATTGGTAAAAGTAGCTCTGAAGCTGATGATTAACATTAACATGAGATGTATTTAAATACATACTCTGGTTCAGTCTTTTCTAATTGCCTTTTGATTAACATTAACATGAGATGTATTTAAATCATATTAACTTAACTTTCATTCCCTGCCTCCTAAGATTAACATTAACATGAGATGTATTTAAATCAGATAGATATATGGATAGATTTGAGCAAATGAAAGGATTAACATTAACATGAGATGTATTTAAATAGAAGAATAGCCAGACCAAGAGAGGACTTTAATATGATTAACATTAACATGAGATGTATTTAAATAGCATTAAAAGAATTAAACAAGTCTAATATGTTGATTAACATTAACATGAGATGTATTTAAATCCAAAATTAGAACGTCTTAAAAGTGGTTTAAAACAGATTAACATTAACATGAGATGTATTTAAATATTAATAAAGATTCTTTTATTTCATCTATATTGCTAGATTAACATTAACATGAGATGTATTTAAATCTAAAATTAATTACTGCTTGTGCTCCATCTTTGCAGATTAACATTAACATGAGATGTATTTAAATTTGTCTAATAATAGCTTTAAGTCATCTTTCTTCAGATTAACATTAACATGAGATGTATTTAAATTAGCTTAACGCTATATAATTCTGTATAATATAGTGTGATTAACATTAACATGAGATGTATTTAAATAAGTAAATGAAAATGAAGTTGTAAAAGTAGGCTATAGATTAACATTAACATGAGATGTATTTAAATAACTTATAAGTGTTGGTAATTCCATTCTTACTTCTTGATTAACATTAACATGAGATGTATTTAAATGAAATTTTAACAAAAGAATTGAATTTTAGACTTGGATTAACATTAACATGAGATGTATTTAAATGTCTTTATGCCTAAAGGTGTGTAATAATGCTGCTTAGATTAACATTAACATGAGATGTATTTAAATAGTATTAAAAATGTGTAAGTCTGGAGAGTTAGAAAGATTAACATTAACATGAGATGTATTTAAATGATATGAATAATATAACTTATCTGAGAGTTGAATCGGATTAACATTAACATGAGATGTATTTAAATTAATAAGAATAGAAAGTTAGGTTCAACTTCCGAAGGGATTAACATTAACATGAGATGTATTTAAATAGCTTGAGTGCCATCCAGCTTCTTAAGTTTTAAGGATTAACATTAACATGAGATGTATTTAAATAAAATCATTTATTCTTCACCCTCCTAAAGTATTTAGATTAACATTAACATGAGATGTATTTAAATATTAATCTACAATGGAGGGGTATATTATCCAACTAAGATTAACATTAACATGAGATGTATTTAAATATAAAATTTCTTGTTTGTTGTTTTTTAAATAATCTGATTAACATTAACATGAGATGTATTTAAATTTAATGATCTAATAATAAAAACTATAACATCAACGATTAACATTAACATGAGATGTATTTAAATATATCTATTTTGTTCTTTGTTGTAGATTCTATGGCGATTAACATTAACATGAGATGTATTTAAATAAACAATCGTTTAATCAAGCTAATAATATCTATGTAGATTAACATTAACATGAGATGTATTTAAATATCAATTACAATTGTAATCACAACATTGTATTCAGATTAACATTAACATGAGATGTATTTAAATTCAATTCACACCCACGATCTTTATTACATTTGTTTTGATTAACATTAACATGAGATGTATTTAAATATTAAAAAATATAATATAATTAGTAAATAGGAGCAAGATTAACATTAACATGAGATGTATTTAAATATTAATAAAGTTCAAAAAAATGATTCCAAAACTAAGATTAACATTAACATGAGATGTATTTAAATTTATTTTTATAAGTCCATATTTGCTTATGCCAAGTGATTAACATTAACATGAGATGTATTTAAATATTTTGACAGTAATATATCTCCAGCATCAACAAATGGATTAACATTAACATGAGATGTATTTAAATAAGCTTTGCAGGAATGGGGAGAGTATATGGATATGATTAACATTAACATGAGATGTATTTAAATAATAAAAATTTTGCCATTTTAAATTCCACCTTTCAGATTAACATTAACATGAGATGTATTTAAATTCACAAACATAGTTATCTTCTACGTCTCTTAAACTGATTAACATTAACATGAGATGTATTTAAATTTTATACTGAAACTTCCATCTGTTGCTGTAAAACCGATTAACATTAACATGAGATGTATTTAAATTACATACTGTTTCTAACAAATCCATTATCTATTAACGATTAACATTAACATGAGATGTATTTAAATATTAAAAGAGATGTACGATTTAGGTCATGATTGTTGATTAACATTAACATGAGATGTATTTAAATAGAACTTATAAAGTATAGTAATCCAGGAGCTATAGTGATTAACATTAACATGAGATGTATTTAAATGGGTTATTCTTAGATATGGGTATGGGTAAAACAGGATTAACATTAACATGAGATGTATTTAAATATTAAAAAAATGGCTTAGTGAGAAAGTAGGATATGATTAACATTAACATGAGATGTATTTAAATTGATGAAAAAATTGAAAAACTTGAAGAAATTATAGGATTAACATTAACATGAGATGTATTTAAATTTAATTTCTCTTGACTGCATAGGTGTTAATTGCTTAGGATTAACATTAACATGAGATGTATTTAAATTATGGATTGCTTATATTCCCACTATGTTCTATTTCTGATTAACATTAACATGAGATGTATTTAAATGAATAAGTTAGAAATATTCTTTGATAAACCTTACTTGATTAACATTAACATGAGATGTATTTAAATTTATTTATAGATTTTTTATCCCTTTGATTTAAGTTAGATTAACATTAACATGAGATGTATTTAAATCTATCTACCCAAGCACTATATTTTCATCTTAGTATGGATTAACATTAACATGAGATGTATTTAAATAGTAGATTTTGAGGAGGTAATTTAATATGACAGAGATTAACATTAACATGAGATGTATTTAAATGAGGAAAAAGATAGATTAGAAGATATGTATAGGTTCGATTAACATTAACATGAGATGTATTTAAATACAGTATTATATCAGATAAAGAAAATTTAAACAAGATTAACATTAACATGAGATGTATTTAAATTATCTTAAGGGGATACTAGAGAATTGGAAAACAGAAGATTAACATTAACATGAGATGTATTTAAATACAGCTATGCAAAATCTATCTGTATTGCTCATAACAGATTAACATTAACATGAGATGTATTTAAATATACCTATTTGAACATGAGAATAACTTTATTATAAGATTAACATTAACATGAGATGTATTTAAATTAATGCTTGTGAAGATGCTATTGCTACATCTAAGATGATTAACATTAACATGAGATGTATTTAAATATATCAAAATATGAGAATGGTAAGCAAATACCTGAGATTAACATTAACATGAGATGTATTTAAATCAACGTGCCATGCTCCATTAAAATCTTCTACAGGATTAACATTAACATGAGATGTATTTAAATTTCCAGCCAATAGTTTTTCTAGCTAAAAATGGCTTTGATTAACATTAACATGAGATGTATTTAAATAGTACTTCTAAGATAAATCTTTTATTAGATTTAAGATTAACATTAACATGAGATGTATTTAAATGTGGAGCAATGTCGCAAACTATAGGTGAGTATTTGATTAACATTAACATGAGATGTATTTAAATGAAAGCAAGTTTTTAACAATAGAGAATACGATCGAGATTAACATTAACATGAGATGTATTTAAATAAACTTAAGTTTTCTACATATGTATTTTTAAGTCGATTAACATTAACATGAGATGTATTTAAATCAAAGTTTATGTTGTATCTAAGAATATGAGTAGTGCGATTAACATTAACATGAGATGTATTTAAATGGTACTGCTTGTCCCATAAAAATTTTAATTTATTTGATTAACATTAACATGAGATGTATTTAAATACTGTTTCTTACTAGCTTTTAATATATAAGGAAAGGATTAACATTAACATGAGATGTATTTAAATAGTGTATACCATGCTATTTCTTGCCTATTTTTAGGATTAACATTAACATGAGATGTATTTAAATTGTTGTTCTAGTTTGTTCCATGGTAAACGTGTAACTGATTAACATTAACATGAGATGTTTTTAAATATAAGGAATAAGGTTGAGGAATGAAACTGATATGTCGATTAACATTAACATGAGATGTATTTAAATGTAAAATTTGAAACTAAAGAGGGCTATTTAAGACAAGATTAACATTAACATGAGATGTATTTAAATCTAGATTATTGTACTAATTCGTTAATAAAAAATAAAAGATTAACATTAACATGAGATGTATTTAAATGTTCCAAATTCTTCTGCTAAAACCTTAGTTGTCATTGATTAACATTAACATGAGATGTATTTAAATCCTGTAAGAGACTCATATTCTTTTATTAATGCATGATTAACATTAACATGAGATGTATTTAAATTATAAGTTGCATATACAATTGTATTTTTATCTATGATTAACATTAACATGAGATGTATTTAAATATTAAAATGGATAATATGTTGACTAGACTAATTGGATATTAATGTTTAACTAAAGTATATTATTTAACTAAAGTGTCAATAATATAAATATCTTTTAATTATATATAGTAAATCATTAATATAAAATTAGAATATAAGTTTGAGGGGTGAAATGATGTATGAGAGAATATGATATAAAATTCAAAAGACATATAGTAGAATCGCTTGTTAAGTATGGAAAAAAAGTTAGTGTTATATCAGAAAAATATAATATTAATATTTCTACTTTATATAGATGGAAGAGAGAGTATAAATTGTATGGTGAAAGCTCTTTTATGAGGAATACTCATAGAAGTTTAAGAAAGAAATAATTAAAATGGTAAAATGAATATTAGTGTTATAGGTATTGTATTTAAAAGTTTAACATCAGATGTATTTAAATTTAATTTAAAAATAGAATATAAAATTAACATTAACATAATATTGCACAAAGTGTTTACAAATATATGCAATAAATGTAAAATTATATATAAGGAGGTGGTTAAATGTTAGTATTTGAAATTAAGCTAAAGGTATTTTTACTTAAAGATATTGAGTTTAATAAAATTCAAACAATAATTTCATCTTTTATTGATAAATGCTTAGTTAAAGATAGGGAGTTTTTAAAGTTTCATGATAAAAATACTTTTAAAAATTATTGTTTTGATTCTATGTTTCCTTTATGTGAAAATAGCCTATATAAAAGTGGAAATGTTTACACAATTACTATAAGGACTATAGATAAGAAAATAGCTGATTATTTATCAAAAAATTTATCAAATGAATATGATGAAAATATTAAAGGATTGGTTTCTGATATAAGGATAATACCAAAGAAACACATTAAGAAGATTTATTCTCTTACTCCGGTTATAGCAAAAACAGAAAAAGGATATTGGAAGGGTAATTTAACTATAGAAGAATTCGAGAAAAGGCTTAAAAATAATGTAATTAAAAAATATAATATGATAAATCAAAATCATATTGATGAAAGTGTTGAATTATATAATTTAATTGAATTTGTAAATAAGAAGCCTATTGGAACCATATATAAAAATATTAAATTGCTTGGAGATAAAATTTCATTGGAAATCGCTGATGATGAATTATCTCAAGAACTTGCGTATATGATTCTTGGAACTGGTATTTTGGAAATGAATTCCAGAGGATTTGGATTTGTAAATTTTAGATATTTATAAGGAGGTGATAATTTTGATTAAAGATTGCCTAGAAGTTTTTAAAAGACAGTTAGATATTAATGGGGATTCATTAATTTTGGATGAATATGTTCTTGCAGAAGGAACTTATGTAATAGTAAGTCAGAAGGATAATATATTTGAGATGCAGGAGCCTATAAATATAAAATTTGATAAAAAGTCAAAAGTAATTGATAGAAGTATTAATCATTATGAAGATTTATGTTTTTACGAATATAACAGTAACTATTTAGAAAGCAATAAAGCAATTAAAGATAAGAATATTTTTAGCAATAATTATTTAGCTTTCTTTATAAAAAAAGAAAGTATATATGCTGGAAAGATAACTAATGATGTAATTGATAGTTATTATGCTATATTAGCGAATCCATATTTAAAATATCCAAAATCTAAGCCTAAATCCTATGAGGCTTATAAAAACCTTGAAGAAGAGTTAGGAAAGGTTGATATTGAAAAAGTTGAGAAAATTAAAAATTGGATAAAAGAGAATATATATAAGTTAGCAGAAGAATATAAGGGTAAAGATTATCTTAAAATATTTTTTGAAGCTGAAAAAGAGGAGTATATAAGAGAAGGAAAGCGATATTTTGTTCCTAATATATATAATTCTAGTGATTACAATAAAAAAATTGGAGATGTAATTTTAGGTTTGCCTAATAATAATATGGGAATGAATGCTAAAAAGCCTTTTTTAGAAAATAAGACTAGAAGCGAGAAAGTACCTTATTTAATTGATAATAATGAGGTCATAATCCAGAAAAAATTCTTTGACTTTTTATTAAATAAAGCTAATTTAGGTAAGACAAATATATATTTGAATGATGATGAAATATTAGCAGGCAAAAACGGTGATATATTAGAAAGAAAATTTAATGGTATATTTCTAAGAGTTAAAAAGGGTAAAGAACTTGAAATTCAAGGAAGTGACATAATAACTAATTATAATCCTAATTTAATGAGTAAATTCAATTATAAAAATATGCTTGGAGATGAGTTAGAAGAAAAATCTGAGGAATTATATGGCGAATTTAAGGATAGAAAGAGAATGCAAGTGATAATAGATGATGCTTTATTTTCTAAATACTTAATAAATAACTATTTTACTGAGGCAAAAGATATATCCTTAAAGGATGATATATTAAAAAATAATTTACTTCTTAGTAGAGATTCTATATTTAATTGGCTATATAAGGGGCAAAAAGTTGGTATAGATAGGGTTTTAAGTAAAACTACTATAAATATAATAAAAGGATCAATAAATAAAGGATATTTAAGAAAGGCAAAGGATCAGTTTAATTTAAGATGGTCTTTTGAATATTATTTTAATGGAGGTAGGGATATGGGAGATATAGTTTATGATATGCAATTAATTCTTAGAAATAAGATAAATTCAAATGATATTGAAAAAATAGAATCAGATGATGAGTTTTATTTTGCAACAGGACAATTAGTTAATTACTTTTTATCATTAAGTAAAGGTAAAAATAAACCACAATCTTTATTAAATCCTTTTATTAACGCAAAGAATAATCAAATTATCAAAGAGAAGTTAAGAGCTCTATACTTAAAATATAATTATATAATAGAACAAAAATCAAAAAGATTTAATAATCTTTATGGAATGATTGTTTCATATAATCCAAGTGGCGAAGTTAATCAAGATATGATTTTGGCAGGTTACTTAAAGAACAGTTTAATATATGAAAAGGATAATAAGGAGGTAAAATCAAATGAATAGAAGAGTTTATGGAGTTATTGGTATATCATCAAAAATGGCAAATTGGAATGCAGATTTTACTGGATACCCTAAAACAACATCAGATGGGACTACATTTGGTAGTGATAAAGCTTTAAAGTATCCAATGAAAAAGATGTGGGAAAATAAAGGAGAAAAAATTCTTTATATTAAATCTATGAAAATTTCTGAAGGTAAAAAAGGAGAAGTTACAGTAGTACCGAGATCATTAAAGGAAAGATACGAATATATTTTTAAAGTAGAAGACTTAAGTAAAGTTAATGATTCAAAAGAGGTTATAAGAAATCTTTTTAAAGCAGAAGATGTAAAGAATTTCGGAGCTACATTTGCAGAGGCTGGTAATAATATTTCTATTACTGGAGCAGTGCAAATAGGACAAGGGTTTAATAAATATGATGAAACTAATCCAGAAGAGCAACAAATATTATCTCCTTTTAGAGATGGATCTAAGGATAATGCAAAGCCTAATTCAGAAGAGGCAAAAAATTCAACTCTTGGAACAAAAATAGTAAGTAATGAAGCTCATTATTTTTATCCATTTGTTATTAACCCTCTTGCATACAAGGAATTTGTGGAGCTAGGACTTACAGATGGGTATACAGAAGAAGATTATAGTAAATTTAAAGAAGCAGCTTTAGTTTCAGCAACTTCTTTTGCAACAAATGCAAAGGTTGGATGTGAGAATGAGTTTGCATTATTTATTGAAACAGAAATGGATTTATACTTACCAAACTTATCTGATTATATTGAATTTATAAAAGGGGAAGAAAAAAATACAATAAAAATAAACTCTTCAGATTTAATAAATTCACTTGAGAATAGAATCAAGAATGTTGAAATCTATTATAATCCTTATACAACTTTAATAGAATCAGACATTAAAGGAGCAAAGGAATACAATATATTCACACAAAAAGAGGTGTAGAATATGAAGATTTTAAAATTTAAACTACATGGTAGTACAGCATTTTTTAAAAAACCAGATGTTAATTCATACCTTTATTTTACTTATAGTAATATTCATAAGATAGCTTTAATAGGAATCTTTGGAGCAATAATTGGCTATGGGGGATACAATCAATTAGATTTTAGAAAGAGAATAGATAAGAATAATAAGGATGTTCTTCCAGAGTTCTATACAAAGCTAGAGGGTCTAAAGGTTGGGATTGAGCCTTTAAATAGTGAGGCAGTTATTAATAAAAAGGTTCAAGTTTTTAATAATTCTGTTGGATATGCTTCTAAAGAGATGGGTGGGAACTTAATAGTAAAGGAGCAATGGCTAGAAAATCCGGCTTGGAATATTTATTTATTAATTGATAATGATGAAGCGGTTAAAATTTCTGAATATATAGTCAATAATAAAGCCGTATATCAACCTTATTTAGGGAAAAATGATCATATAGCAAATATTTCTGAAGTTGAAATACAAGATAATTGTAGTAAAGCATTAAAAATTAGCGAAATAAACTCTCTTTGCTTTAATGAAGATATCTCTTTTATAATGCCAGAGATTGACCCACTTTTTGATGAAGAAGTGAAAGAGATTTTTAAGTATAAAGAAAAATTGCCATACAGATTAAATAAAGATACAAGTCAATATGAGTTTAGAACTTTTGTTTATAGTAATATGGATGTATTAGAATTAAATTCTGATAATGTCTATAATTTTAAAAATAAAAATATAGTATTCATTTAAAGAGGAGGGGAAACCCTCCTTAAAATATAGGAGGAATTTATGAGTTATTTTGATTTATCAAGTATAGTGGATATTTCATCATTAACAAATGAGAAAATAACTTTTTATGCACATTTAGAAAAAGACAGAAAAGAGGGTTTACAAGAGCATATAGATTTAGTTAATAAGTACTTTATAAAAATAGTAGATGCTAAAGGTATGGATAAAATATTTAAAACTTATGAAGAAGAAAATTTAAGGGATCTAAGTGATGAAGGAAAAATGTTTTTCAGAAAACTTTTATTAAATATTTGTAATTTTCATGATATTGGGAAGATTAATCCGAAATTTCAACTTAGAAGGATGGATAATGAATTAGATATATTGGATGAATTTCCAGAATTCACAACTAAGCATTCAATAGTTTCTTCTATTTTATATATAGACTATTTTATTGATGAAGTAAAAGCCTTAGATAAAAATAGTAGAATGGAGCTACTTGAATATATTTTTTTAAATGCATATATAATATCTAAACATCATGGATCATTAGATAATTTTGAAAGATTCTTAGATAAATTCTATAGTGATGAAAATGAAGAGGTATTAAAGTGTATCAATATTTTTAGTGATAAAAATATAAAACTATATAATAAAAAGTTCAATTTAAATTACAATATTTTAGAAAATATAATTAAAACAATAAAAAATAATTATAAGAATAAAGATATAAATAATTCAATTGACAATTATTTATATGTAAAGTTATGCTATTCTCTTTTAGTTGCAAGTGATTTTTATGCTACTTCTGAATTTATGAATGGGGTTGTTATAGAAGGGTTCGGTGAAATATATAATATAGAAGGATTCTATAAGCAGTATAAAGAAACAGAAGTTTATAAATCTATAAGAAATTATGAGTTAAATAAATATCAAAATAAAAAAGATTTAATTAAAGAGAAAAATATAAATGTTTTAAGAACAGAAATGTTCTTAGACTCAGAAAAAGAGCTTATTAAAAATATTGATAAAGATATTTTCTTTCTTGAAGCTCCAACAGGTAGTGGAAAGAGTAATGTTTCATTAAATCTTAGTTTTAAGCTTTTTGAAAATAATAATACTTTAAGAAAAATTTTCTATGTTTATCCTTTTAATACTTTAGTTGAACAAAATATTAATAGCCTTAAAAAAATATTTGGAGAAGAAAGTGATACTTTTAAGAATATAGCTGTAATTAATTCAATAACTCCAATTAAAGGAGAAGAAAAAGAAATAGATGATATGGATGAAAAGGGGAAGCTTGAATATTATTCAAAAGCACTACTTAATAGGCAATTCTTAAATTATCCTATGGTTTTAACAACTCATGTAAGTATTTTTAATACTATGTTCAATTCTTCTAAGGAATCTGCTTTTGCATTCCATCAGCTTGCTAATAGTGTAATTGTATTAGATGAGATTCAAAGTTATAAAAATATTATATGGAGTGAAATAATACTATTCTTAAAAAGGTTTGCAAAGATACTTAACATGAAAGTAGTTATAATGTCAGCTACGCTACCTAATTTAAATTACTTAACTAATAGTGACCTAGGTACTTGTAATTTGGTTAAAGATAGGGAAAAGTATTTTAGCAATCCATTATTTAAAAATAGAGTTGTGGTTAATTATGATCTTTTAGATAAGGATATAGAAGCTATTTATAGTCATGTGAAATCAAATAGCAAGAATAATAAAAGGATTTTAATAGAATTTATAAAAAAGCAATCTGCATATGATTTTTATAATAAACTTAAAGAAGATAGTGAGATAACATCAAGGGTTGAATTAATGACAGGTGATGACAATGTAATTGAAAGAGAAAGAATATTAAAAGTTGTTGAAAATAAAAAGGATATCATACTTGTAGCAACTCAAGTTATAGAAGCCGGAGTTGATATAGATATGGATATTGGATATAAAGATATTTCAAAACTTGATAGTGATGAACAATTTATGGGAAGAATTAATAGATCTTGTAAGGATGAGGGCATAGTATATTTCTTTAACTTAGATGAAACAAGCATGATTTATCAAAATGATGTAAGAGTAAATACCGATTATAGCTTACATAATGAAGAGATGAGAAATATATTAATAAATAAAAATTTTAGTGATTATTATCATTTAGTACTTGATAGCATAAAGAGAAAGTATAATAAAGCTTTAAATGATAGTAATTTAGAAAAGTTTATTAAAGGTAGTGTTGGTAAGTTGAATTTTCATGATGTTGAAAAGAGAATGGAACTAATTAGTGATGATATGTGGAGTCTTTCAGTATTCCTAGCAAGAAAAATAAATATAAAAAATGGCGAGGTTATTGATGGAAGGGAGATTTGGAATAAATATAGATCACTATTGGAAGATAATAAGATGAAGTATTCAGAAAAGGAATATAAACTTTCAGAAGTTAGGAGCCTAGCTAATTATTTTATTTATCAAGTAAAGAAATCTGATATTTTGTATAATGATAGAATAGGTGAACTTTACTATATTGAGGATGGGGAAAACTATTTTAAAGATGAGAAAATTGATAAAGAAAAGTTAACTACTGGAATAGGAGATTTTATATAGTGATGGTTAATGGAACTTTAGTTAATTATTATTTTCATTGCAAAAGGCAATGTTATCTTCACGGGAATAGATTGAATTTAGAGGATAATAGTGAAACTGTTAAGATTGGAAAGGCTATCCATGAAGAAAAGAGCAAGGGAAAAGAAAATGCAGAAATATCAATAGAAAATATAAAGCTTGATAAGCTAACCTCAGAATACTTGACTGAAATAAAAAAATCAGATGCAGATTTAGAGGCTGCTAAATGGCAGTTAATATATTATTTAAAAGTCTTAAAAGATAAAGGTGTATATAGAAAAGGAAAGCTTGAATTTATAGAAAGAAATAAGGGGAGTAAAAAGACTTTAATTTATGAATTGAATGACGAGATAGAAAGGGAACTTGAGGTAAATATTAAAAATATAGAAGATTTAATATTGGGTGATAAGATTCCCAAAGCATTAAACAACTCTAAGTGTAAGAAGTGTGCATATTACGAATATTGTTATATTTAGGAGAGGTAAGATATGGGGAGTACAAGATATATAAGTTCAATGGGAGAATTATCAAGAAAAGATAATTCACTATGCTTTAGAAAAGATGGGAAGAATGTTTATATTCCTGTAGAAAATACTAAAGAAATATATTGCTTAAATGAGATAAGTATAAATACGAAGCTTTTAGATTTTATATCTCAAAATAATATTGTGATACACTTTTTTAATTATTATGAAGGATATAGTGGTACTTTTTATCCTAAAAATCAATATAATAGTGGGAAATTATTAGTTAAGCAAGTAGAGAAATTTAATAATAATAGATTAGATATAGCCAAATCTATAGTAAGAGGAATAGGAATTAATATAAGAGAAGTTCTTTATCACTATTATAAACATAATAAAAAAGAAGTTAAAGAAACTATAGATTGGATAAAAAGTGAATTTTTTAAGAGAGTGGATGGGGCTGATAATATAAAGGTTCTAATGTCTGTAGAAGGAGAAGTATGGCAAAGATTTTATAGTGATTTCAAATATTTTCTTCCAGATGATTTTTTAATGAATAAAAGAGTAAAAAGACCTCCAGATAATCCTATAAATGCTTTAATATCTTTTGGCAATACTCTTTTATACACAAAAACTATTTCTTCAATTTACAGAACTCACCTTGACCAAAGAATTAGTTATTTGCATGAGCCTTCAGAAGGAAGATTTTCTCTAAGCTTAGATATAAGTGAAGTTTTTAAGCCGGTAATAGTTTATAGAACAATATTTGATTTAGTAAATAATAAGAAAATACAAGTATCAAAACATTTTGATAAAAAGGTAAATTATTGTTTACTTAATGAAGAAGGAAGACAAATATTTATTAAGGCTTTTGAAGAACGATTAGAATCATCCTTT
>JAHAIU010000483.1 GCA_018372555.1 Clostridium sp. | reverse complement strand
CTAGTAATACATCTAATAAGGCTGATGGAAGAGGTACTATTATCATAAGTACAATACCAAGTACTGCGAAGGCTACTATTATATCCGTATTCTTTTTTATGTTAAATTTATTATTTTCAAGCAAACCTATCCCATCCTTTATTGTCTAGTTCTTCTTCTTATTTTTTTCTAGTTTAAATACCATAGCTAAGACTTCTGCTACTGCTTGATACATATCTTGAGGTATATCGCTATCTATTTCTACAGAATCATATATAAGCCTTGCTAAAGGTTTGTTCTCAATTATTGGCACTTTACACTCCAATGCCTTTTCTTTTATCCTTAATGCAATATTGTCTGCTCCCTTAGCTATAACTTTAGGAGCTTCCATTTTTCCTTCCTCATACTTTATAGCTATTGCTAAATGAGTTGGGTTTGTTATTACAACTGTTGCATCACCAACAGATTGCATCATTCTTCTTTGAGACATTTCTCTTTGTCTTTGTTTTATCTTAGATTTTATTTGTGGATCCCCTTCCATTTGCTTATACTCTTCTTTTACTTCTTGCTTAGTCATCCTAATTTCCTTTTGAAAAAGAAGAAATTGTACTACATAGTCTACAACGGCAATTACTACTAGTAATATACAAATTTTCACGAAGAGTCCAACTATTAATGATTTAACTTCAACTCCTAATGTTGGAAGATATAAATTTCCAATTTGCATAATTTTATCAAAGTTTGAACTTATGTATGAATATGCAATATAAATTACTACGCTTATCATTATTAAGTTCTTAACAAGTTCAACTAAGGCTTTTTTAGAAAACATATTCTTAAAACCATTAATTGGATTTAACTTCCCAAAAGAAGGTTTTATCGCATCTTTAACTACTAAAAATCCTGACTGAATTAAACTTGCAAAGACACCTGCTATCATTATAGGAAGTACAACTGGCATTATAGTAATTAACCCTTTACTTATAACCAATAAATTAATACTATTTAAGCTATTTTCAGTTACTTCCATAGTTCCTAAATCACCTAAAAAATATATTACATTATTCTTTAAAGCTGAAACTATAAATCCACTTAATGCTACTATTACTAAAGTTGTAGCAACTAAAGTTATAGCTAGTCCAACATCCTTACTTCTTGGAATCTGTCCTTTTTTTCTAGAATCACTTTTCTTTTTAGGAGTTGCTTCTTCTGTTCTTTCATCTGCCCCTATAAACATTATTAAAGGAACAGTAGTAATTATCTTTCTAAAAATATCTGGCAGGTAACTTATACTACTAATAAATAATTTAATAATTATTGGTAGTGATACAGATATAGCTAATATTCCTATAAGCATCTTTACAGGCATTCCAAGAATCATAACATTTATTTGAGGAACTGCCCTTGATACAAGCCCCATAGCTACATCTGTCATTATCATAATCAATACTATTGGTATTGCTATTTTCAAACCTATAACAAAATAATTTGCTATTATCTCAATAAGAGTACTCATGGTTTCAGCATGTAAAAGCCCATTTCCCATTGGTAGTATAATAA
>JAHAIU010000482.1 GCA_018372555.1 Clostridium sp. | reverse complement strand
TTTTGACTTTATATAGCATTTTTCAACTTACTATATCATAATATTAAAGAAACCAAAGCTATTATCTTAAGTTTCCATCCTTAATTGTTAACTGTTAATTGCTAATTGTCCTCAGGTATTCTTCTTGTCCTGCTTTGTACAGATTAGTTCCTTTTGAGTCTATTATAACTATTAGTGGCATATCTTTTACTTCCATTTTTCTTATTGCCTCTGCTCCTAGATCTTCGTATGCAATTATTTCTGAAGCTATAATAGACTTCGATATTAATGCAGCCGCTCCACCTATTGCTCCTAGATAAACTGCTTTATTTTTTATTATGGAGTTTATAACTGCTTCATTTCTAGCACCTTTCCCTATCATAGCCTTAAGTCCTAGATCTAACAACTGTGGTGAATAATCATCCATTCTATAGCTAGTTGTAGGTCCTGCAGATCCTATAACTTGTCCTTCTTTTGCTGGAGTAGGTCCAACATAATATATAGCAGCATCTTTCACATCTATAGGTAACTCTTTTCCTGCTTCTAATAATTCTATTAACCTTTTATGAGCAGCATCTCTTGCTGAATAAATAGTTCCTGATAGTAGTATGCTGTCACCAGCTTTTAAATCTTTAATTTTCTCATATGTTAATGGTGTAAATAATTTTATTTCCATAATCATATCCCCCTATATTATTTCTTCTTTATGTCTAGTTGCATGACAGCTAATATTAACAGCTACAGGCAATCCAGCTATATGGGTTGGATATGTTTCTATATTTAGACCTATTGCAGTAGTTTTTCCTCCAAATCCCTGAGGCCCTATTCCTAGTCTATTAAACTCTAAAAGTAACTCTTCTTCTAAATCAGCATAAAACTTATTTTCATTCTTACTATCAATAGGTCTTATTAAAGCTTTCTTTGATAGGTATGCTGCTTTTTCAAAAGTTCCTCCTATACCTACTCCTACTATCATTGGTGGACATGGATTGGGACCTGCATCCTTAACAACCTTAACAATAAAATCCTTTACTCCTTTAAGTCCATCTGAAGGTTTTAACATCTTTATTTGACTCATATTTTCAGATCCAAATCCTTTAGGTGCCACCGTAATCTTTAATTTATCTCCTGGAACTATTTCATAATGTATTATTGCAGGTGTATTGTCCTTCGTATTTAGTCTATCTATAGGATCTTTTACTACTGACTTTCTTAAATATCCTTTATCATATCCTCTTCTTACACCCTCATTAATGGCATCTTCAAGATTTCCACCAACAATATGCACATCTTGGCCTATCTCTAAAAATACACAAGTCATTCCTGTATCTTGACATATTGGCATACCTTCACTTTTTGAAATTTCTGCATTTAGAATTATTTTATCAAGAATATCTCCTGCCAATGTCCATGTTTCTTCTTCCTTTGCTTTGCTTAAAGCATCAAAGACATCTTTAGATAAATTATAGTTGGATTCTATACATAGCTTTTCTACAACTTCTTCAATTTTTTCAATATTAATTTCTCTCATTAGCCTGCCCCTTTTATAAAAATACTATTT
>JAHAIU010000481.1 GCA_018372555.1 Clostridium sp. | reverse complement strand
TAAAATCACTACAACTTACTAAAAACATAATTTGAATAATTAATAGTATGATAAAAGAGAAATGTCTTTTTTTCATATACGCCTCCACATTTAAAATTTTATACTTTATTTCGTCTCTTTAAATAATATCATAAACATAGTAAAACTATGTATAATTTTATTATAAAATGAAAAGATGATATCTCAAGTTAAATTGAGATATCATCTTTATAATTTATATATTATTTTTTCTTACTTTCTTTTTTAGTTTCTTTAGCCTTTGGGCCTTCAAAAGCTTTTATATACATTTCTTTTAATTCACTCATTAATGGGTATCTTGGGTTAGCACCTGTACATTGATCATCAAATGCTTGCTCTACCATTTCGTCTAAAGTTTCATAGAATTTAGTTTCTGAAACCCCAGCTTCTTTTATAGTTTTTGGCATATTAACCTTAGCTTGTAATTCTTCTACTGCTTTAATTAATAATTCAACTTTTTCTTCTTCAGTCTTTCCACCTAATCCAAGATGATCTGCAATTCTAGCATATCTCCATGCTGCATTTGGATATTTATATTGAGCAAATGCTGCTTGCTTAGTTGGAGCATCAGCTGCATTAAATCTTATAACTTCATTCATTAATAATGAGTTAGCCATACCATGTGGTAAGTGATGGAATGCACCTAGTTTATGAGCCATTGAGTGATTGATTCCAAGGAAAGCATTTGAGAATGCCATACCAGCCATACATGATGCATGAGCCATTTTTTCTCTAGCTTTTACATTAGTTGTTCCTTCATTAAATGCATCTGGTAAATACTTAAATACTAATCTTATAGCTTCTAAAGCTAAACCATTAGTGTATTCAGAAGCCATTATAGAAACATATGCTTCTATTGAGTGAACTAATACGTCTATACCTGCACAAGCAGTTAATCCCTTTGGAGAAGTCATCATAAGTTCAGCATCAACTATTGCCATATCTGGAGTTAGCTCATAATCAGCAAGTGGATATTTAACTCCTGTAGTTTCATCAGTAATAACAGCAAATGGTGTTACTTCTGAACCTGTTCCTGCTGAAGTAGCTATTGAAACCATCATAGCTTTTTCACCCATGCTTGGGAACTTGTATATTCTCTTTCTAATATCCATAAATGTCATAGCTAAGTCATGGAAATTAACTTCTGGATGTTCATACATTACCCACATAATCTTAGCAGCATCCATTGCAGATCCACCACCAAGTGCAATAACTACATCTGGATTGAAGTCTAACATTTCTTTAGCCCCAGCTCTTGCACATCTAAGTGTTGGGTCTGGTTCTACGTCTGAGAATATTTTAAATTGTATTCCGTTTCTTTCTAATACTTCAGTAACCTTGTTAGTGTATCCCATATCAAATAACACTTTATCAGTTACTATAAAGGCTTTCTTTTTGCCCATATCTCTTAATTCTTCAAGAGCAACTGGTAAACAACCATATTTGAAGTAAACTTTTTCTGGAACTCTAAACCAAAGCATATTTTCTCTCCTTTCAGCTATGCTCTTAACGTTAATTAAGTGC
>JAHAIU010000060.1 GCA_018372555.1 Clostridium sp. | reverse complement strand
CAGTATCTAATCCAACACATACTACTCCTCTTTCTTCAACTCTTTTATATAACTTATCTACAATAATACTCTTCATATTGTCCTCCTATTTTTTATATAGTACTTTTCCTTTTCTTATAGTCATTTCAACTTCCCCATAAAACTCCATTCCCTCAAAAGGAGTATTTCTAGCCTTTGAATGGAATTCATTAGAGTCTACTTTTATCTTTTTGTCTAAGTTAAGTATAACTAAATCACCATCAAATCCTGGGCTTATTAATCCTTTATTCATTCCAAGAATTTTAGCAGTATTCTTAGACATTATTTCACTTAATCTATTTAATGTTATAGCCCCTGATTTAACTAAAGAAGTATAACATATAGGGAATGATGTTTCTAGTCCAACCATTCCTGGTGATCCTTTTTCTTTATCATCCTTTGTATGAGGTGCGTGGTCTGTTCCTATGCAATCTACTACTCCATCCTTAATTGCTTTTATAATTGCATCCACATCTTCTCTTTCCCTTATAGGTGGATTAACTCTATAATTGTTAACCTCCTTAGTTAAGCAAATATGATGTGGTGTAACTTCACAAGTAATATTATCATATTCTTCCTTAGCTTCTCTTATATAGCTTATAGCCTCTTTAGTACTTACATGGCACATATGGAGTCTTGCACCTGTTTCTTTAGCTAAATATATATCTCTTAAGGTCATTATATTTTCTGCCATAGTCATATCTATATCAGAAAAGCCTCTATCTTCTGCATGAGACATAATAATCCAGTTATTTTCCTTAGCCTTATTCATTGCTTCATACATTATTTCTGAATCCATAACCCCAACTCCATCATCTGAAATTGCTTTAATCCTTTCATCAGAAGCAAAATCATCTAAATGACTAAGATCTTTCCCGTTAAATCCTTTAGTAACAGATACACATTGGTGTAAATCTACTAAATCTAATTCTTTCTCTCTATTTCTAACCCTCTCTAAAACTTCTTTACTTGAACAGATTGGCTGAGTATTTGCCATTAAACAAACTCCAGTATATCCTCCCCTTAAAGCAGCTCTAGATCCAGTTTCTATATCTTCCTTATATGTTAATCCTGGTTCTCTAAAGTGAGCATGAGTATCTATAAACGTTGGCATTACAGTAAGGCCCTTTGCATCTATTACTTCAATACCTTCCCTATTTAAATCTAATCCAACCTCTTTAATGATTCCATCTTCTATTAAAATATCTCCATTAAAATCTTGTGAACTGTCTACTACTCTAGCATTTTTTATTAATATGTTCATAATTTCACCTCATACCTTTTTATAAATCTGATAATTTCATTATATGGTCGCAAAAATCACACTTGTATGTTCCTTTATCTTCATTAATTAAATTAAAGGTATGTGAAACATATTTCTCTTCAGTAGTAATACAATTACTATTGTTACATTTAATAACATCAACTACTCTTTCAGGTAGTTCAGGATTTATTTTTCTTACTATCTCTCCATTCTTAACTTCATTAATAGTTAAGTGTGGTGATAATAAACTTAATATTGTATAATCTATATCCATTATATTTTCTATTTTAATGATGTCTTTTTTACATGCTTTTTTGCTTTCTACATTCATAATTAAAGCAACTTGACTATTTACCTTATCTAAGTTTAAATAATTAAAAATCTTTATTCCCATACCAGCCATTATATGGTCTATTACTAACCCATTTTTTATACTAGTTATTTCTAACATCTAAACCACCTCCAAAAGCTTAGCAATTAATGCCATTCTCACATACATTCCATACTCAGCTTGTTTAAAATAAGATGCTCTCTTATCTTTATCTACTTCTATGTCTATTTCATTAACTCTTGGCAGTGGATGCATAACTATCATATCATCTTTAGCTAATTTCATCTTTTCTACATCTAATATGTAGCTATCCTTTAATCTTAAATACTCTTCTTCATTAAAGAATCTCTCTTTTTGAATTCTAGTCATATAAAGAATATCTAATTCCCCTATTACATCTTCTAACTTTTCTACTTCTCTAAATTCCACATTATTCTTTAATAAAATTTCTTCTCTTATATATGTAGGTATTGAAAGCTCTTTTGGAGATATTAGAATAAACTTAGTTCCTTCATATCTTGACATAGCTTTAATTAAGGAATGAACAGTTCTTCCATTTTTTAAATCTCCACATATTCCAATAACATGATTATTTAATCCTTCTTTTAGTGATTTTATTGTTAAAAGATCAGTTAGTGTTTGAGTTGGATGCTGATGACCACCATCTCCTGCATTAATTACAGGAACCTCTGAATACATACTTGCAAGTTTTGCAGCACCTTCTTTAGGATGTCTCATTGCAATTATATCAGCATAAATTGATACCATAGTAATAGTATCTGCTAAAGTTTCTCCCTTTGCAGTTGAGCTTGAGTTAGGTTCAGAAAAACCTAGTATCTTGCCTCCAAGTCTCATCATTGCAGCTTCAAAACTAAATCTTGTTCTAGTACTTGGTTCATAAAATAGAGTAGCTAATATCTTTCCATCACATACATTAGAATACTCTTTTGGATTTGCTATTATTTGATGTGCTAAATTGAATATTTCCTCTAATTCTTCCTTAGAAAAATCCATAGGGTCAATTAAATGTTTTTTTGTCATATTCATCACTCCTTATTAACATCTCAGTGTTAAATTTAAAGGTATATAAGTTGTAGTTAGGATATAAATTCAAGTAAAAAATCTACTTATGGACTATATGCTTTTATATACTCTTAAAGTTATCTAAAGATTTTTACTTATTATAATTTCCTAAATAAAAAAAGTCTTCCTTAACCTTAAGGAAGACATAATATGCCTGTAGTATTTATTAATACCTAAATCTCCCTTATTAATCTCTCTGGATTAAGTTAAAGGTCTTCGTTTTCATTAGAATAACACTTCTATACAATGTTGTCAATAAATCTTTATTAATAAACTACTATATTTTATATATATTTTTTTCAATTAGTAATTTACATTTATAGTTTTATATCATTATAAATTAAAAATAATTCTTTAGTAAATTATCTAAATTTAAAGAGTCTATATTTCTAATTTAGATATTAGTTATTTAAATTAACTTCAACTTTTTATGTAACTTCAAAATAATATTCAATTGAGATTAGTATCATATAGATAATAAATTACATATTATATATTATATCAAGAACACTAAATCTATATTTTAAAATTAATAATAAAGGAGGATCTATATGTCACAGAATAAAAATAATGATGCTTGTAAATTAGATTCTTATCTTGATAATATTTATGATGATTTTAATACCCAAAATATTAATAATTTAAATAAGAATAATAACCTAAATAATTATTTAGCATTATTATTTCAAATACAAAAACAACTTCAAGCTCAATTACAACGCCAAGAACAAGAGCAAAGACAACTTCAAGCACAGCTTCAGGCTCAACTGCAAGTTCAAGCTCAATTGCAAGCTCAATTACAAACTCAATTGCAAGCTCAATTGCAAGCTCAATTACAAGCTCAATTGCAAGCTCAATTACAACTTCAATCTCAAGGCCAAGAAACTACAGATACAGATACAACTACCAATAGTCAGCCAATTAATATTAACATTACAGTAACTAATGGACTTACTTCTACTGAAAGTGAAACTGAAACTACAGCTGCTGGTGCTGCTGCCGGCTCTGCTGCTGGTGCTGCTAACGAAAACCAGACTGCTTTAGCTTCTACTGCTGGTAATGATAATGTTACTGTTCCAGTAAATGTTGATGATATAACTATATAGTTTATGGTTAAATTCCTGTAATATATTTTTTATAACTATCTTTTTTCTTAAAAATCTTAGTTCCCTATTAATCTAAGATTTAATTTTATTCTTGCCTTACTAGAATCAAAATTTTAGTAAGGCTTTTTAACGAACATTTTAAATTACCAATAAAAATAACACCTAATGCATGCAAAACATTAAGTGCTATTTTTATTTTATGGGGAATTTTTCAATCATAATACTTATTATCAAGTATTATTTAAATATATTTTATTTTTTTATATTAAAATTTTCAATATTAATATAAAAAATTTCACTGTGACACTTTATTCTATATATTTATTTCTTCATTTATATAATATTCTAATAAAAAATAGTACCTAGAATTAACTAGGTGCTATTTCTTTTTATGTGATTTTTTAGGTTTATTTGTGAATATAAATACAAAAAATCTTATAATTGTATTTATAAATAAATTATAACTTCCAGTATTATAGTTTTCAATATCACTTGCTATTTTTCACTGTGACAATTCTAAGTAAAAAAGCTAGTAAGCAAGCTATCTACTAACCTTCTAAATAAACTCTAATCACAGCTAATACTATAGCTCTGCTCAAGCTTTTGACTATTTTTTGACAATTTAGAAAAACGCAAAAAATAACTCCTAGAAACCTAGGAGTTATCACATTTTTAATTTTAATGCCAGTTATTCATTACATTATCCCACATCATCTTACCACATTTTGCTAATGTAACTGTTCCATAAACGCTATTAGGTATTCCCATAGATAAAACTGTAAAACTAAAATTACCTTTAGATAATCTAATAAGTTGGGTATCATTTTCAACTCCAGCTTTGTCACCTGTTTTACTAGAAATTTCATATTTTAAATCATCAGGAATATATAGTGCTAATTTATTTTTAATCTGTTGCCTCATTAATATATCAATAAGCATCTGACTATTTTCTTTATTTAAATATGTTCCATTATACAGATGCTTCCATATCTTAGATAAATCTAATGCTGATGTAATATTTTCTATTTCATCTTTTGCATTTCTTTCATCAGTAGTCTTTCTATTTAAAACTGTATTTGTAAGTCCCATTCCTTTAATATCTTCATTAATTTTATCCATAGTCAGAATATCAATAATCTTATTAGCAGCAGTATTATCACTCTGGATTAACATTGCAACTAATAATTCAAAAAGAGTGTATTCCCTTTCACTAAACTCGTGAATTATACCTGTACCATAAACTTTATCCTTACTCTCTATTTTTATCTTATCTAAAAAATCATATTTCTTATCTTCTACAGCTTTTATTAATGATACTGCTATAGGCAACTTCATACAACCTGCCGCTGTAATCTGAACGTTTTCATTATATCCATAAACAAACCCGCTTTTTAAATCCTCAAAGAAAAATCCGTATGTTCCCATTCTTGATTCTAAATATTTCTTTATCTCCTTCATAATACCCTCCAGCTTTCTTTACTGTAATTATATGCCTACTAAAATTATATCATATTGTCAGAAAATTTTGAAGTATTCATCGAAAAATTTATAATTTTATTAAAAATAGTGGTGAAGAAATATCTCCACCACCTATAATTTCCTTAATCGGCAAAAGAAATTCCTATTTTCTTAGCCATTCTAACTAATTCACCGTTAGGATCAACTAGCTTTGATTTTTGACCAATAACATTTTCTAGGCTATCACTTGATATTTTACTATCTTTTAAACAGACCATATGTCCAAATTTTTCTTCATTAATTAACTCTACAGCTCCAACTCCATATCTAGTAGAAAGTATTCTATCATATGTTGATGTTATTCCGCCTCTTTGAATATGTCCAAGAACAGTACATCTAACTTCTTTATCTGGTAGCAGTTTTTCTAAATCATCAGCTAATTTATTACCAATACCTCCAAGTCTTATTGGATCTGGACTATCTGCCACTATCTTAGCTATAACTACCTCACCATTTTTTGGCTTGGCTCCTTCAGCTACAACTATTATACTAAATCTTTTTCCTGCCTCTTCTCTTTCTTTAATCTTATCAACTATTTTGTTAATATCGTAAGGAATTTCTGGTAAAAGAATAACATCAGCTGAACCAGCAATTCCTGATTCTAACGCTATCCATCCAGCACCTCTTCCCATAACTTCACATAGCATAACTCTATGATGAGATTCTGCTGTAGTGTGAAGTCTATCTAAGGCTTCAGTAGCTACATCGATAGCTGTATTAAATCCAAAAGTTACATCAGTAGATGCTAAATCATTATCTATAGTCTTAGGAACTCCTATTACTTTAACTCCTTTTCTTGCAAAATCCCTAGCAGAAGTTAAAGTTCCATCTCCTCCTATTACAACTAATACATCTACGCCTTCTTTCTTTAGATTCTCAACTGCCACATCTGAAACGTCTTTTTTAACCATAACGCCATCTTCTTCAACTAAATAATCAAATAAGTTATCCTTGTTTGAACTATATAAAATAGTTCCTCCCCTATGAAGGATTCCTGATACGCTATCTAATGTTAGAGGTACGAAATCATTATTATATAATCCTCTATAACCAAATTTGTAGCCTATTACTTCCATTCCATAGTTCAATATTGCTGTTCTAGTTACGGCTCTAATAACTGCATTTAATCCCGGACAATCTCCACCACCTGTTAGTAATGCTATTTTTTTTATTTGTTGTGACATAAAAATTCCCCCTACCCACTACGTTAGTTTTTAGAATTGATTATACTTTTCAAATTTTCTGTCAATTGCTTATAAAAAAAATCTAATTTTGCAATTGTTTTCAAAATGTTATTTAACTTTTCTTATTTAATAATATCATAAAGATTTTATACTGGAAAGTATATTATTTTATATTTTAAAGAAAATTTTCATTTTATTACTTATTTATAATAATTTGAAATAATCTACTACAAACGCTTGATATATAGTATTATATACCTTATAATATATTTATTACTATTGTTTAGGAGGGGATATTATGTTCAATTATAATAAAGAATTCATGAAACTAGAAGAAGAAAAAAGTACTTTAAGAAAACTACAGTCTAAGCTTTCCAATTTAGAAGAAGAAATATCTATTACAAAAGATAAATATAACAATTTAAAAGCTAGCCTGGCTAAAGAAAAAAAGATGTTGATAAGCTAGAGTCTATAAGCTTATCCTATATTATCCATAAACTTAAAGGAAGTATAGATGAAAAGCTTTCTAAAGAAAAATATGAATACTTAGAGGAACAAGCTAAATTTATTGAGGTAGAAGATTATTTAAATAGACTTATTTCTAATAAAGAATCTTTAAATAAAGAAATATGTGATATTGGTAATATTCAGAAAAAATACAATGACTTATTAGAAAAAGCTTCTGATTATATATCTAGGCTTAATAATGAACAAAGCCAAGAAGTTACTAGATTACAACATAAGATACAAAAGCTTCATTTAGAAAAAAAAGAAGTTCAAGAAGCAATAAATGAAGGTGAAAATCTTCTGCCTACTATAGATAATGCCCTTTCAAGTTTAAATAGTGCTGAAAACTGGGGAATCTATGATATGATTGGCGGAGGCCTTTTTGCTACTATGGGAAAAAGATCTAATATGAATGATGCTGCTGATTCCATTAATTCTATAAAAATAATTCTAAATAGATATAATGCAGAATTAAATGATTTAAGTACTAATATAAATATATCTTTAAACTTAGATGGTTTCTCTGGGGCTATGGATTATTTATTTGATAACTTCTTTACTGACTATATTATTCAAAACAAAATAGAATCAGCTCTTCATTCTGCTAAGGTATTGAAAGTTAAAGTTTTAGAAATACAAAAAAATCTGAAATCTCAATTGGTAAATATAGATACCTCAGTTAATTTACTAAAGAAAGATCTTGAAGAAGCAATAGTAAGCGCTAAAGCACAATCTAATATTAATAATGAAGAATGAATTAATGAAAAAACTTCTTACTGAGTTTCGAAAAACAATGATTTTTAAGTAATTTTTTAAGAATTACATTAATAATTTTTAATTTGCAATTTATAATTTTAAATTATTATAAGGGGCTGTTTGTTAAACAGCCCCTATCTACAGTATTTATAAAGTTATTTAATAATTTTACTTGCTAAATCTCATTTTTAATTTTTATTTTCTACATTGTTAAAGTTACTATTCCTGCTAAAGATAAAGCAAATAATACTATACCAGCAATTACTCTATATATAGCAAAAATTCTCATAGGCTTCTTCTTTAAGTAACTTACAAACATATCCATAACTATTAGTGATACTATAAATGCTACTATAAATCCAACTATTAAAGCTACTATATATGTAGAATTCATTATAGAATAGTCAAAGTTAAATAAATCCATAGCTGAAGAACCAACCATAGCTGGAACTGCTAAAAAGAAAGAAAACTCTGCTGCTACTGGAGTTGAAAGTCCAGCAACCCAACCTCCCATTATAGTAGATGCACTTCTTGACATTCCTGGCCACATAGATAAAACTTGGAATAATCCAACCTTTAATGATTGCATTGGAGTTAAGTCAAAAACATCTACAGTTGGAGTTTTCCCTTTCTTAGATGCCTTATTTCTAAATAAGTTTTCCATAATAATTAATAATATACCACCAACTATAAAACCAACTATAACTGCTGAAGGCTTAAATAAACCTTTAATTTTATCATATAAAGTCAATCCTATTATTAATGCTGGTATTGATGCAATAATTACGTTTATACCAAATTGGAAGCCTTTCTTTCCTTTCTTTCCACCTGAAAAGATAAAAGTAAAGAAATCTACAACAGCTCCCCATAATTTATTCCAATATAATACCACTACTGCAAGTATTGCTCCAAGTTGAATAACAACTTCAAACATCGCAGCAAATTCCTCAGCACCTGCTCCCCCTGATCTGAATCCAATAAGGCTACCAACTAGAATCATATGTCCAGTAGATGATACAGGTACGAACTCTGTTAAGCCTTCTACTATTGCTATTATTATAGCCTTAAAGATATAGATAAAATCTAAACCCATTATTTTCCCTCCTTAAAACTTCCTATATTAAAACAATTTTTATTATAACTGTAATATTATTTACTGTCTATTACCTAAAATATTAAGATTTTCTTATTAATTTTTTATTTCTATAGAGGTTACTGTCTTTTCTCCATCTAAAGAAAGGGAAATAATATTATCTCCTTCATTAAATAATATATCTGTATACATATTCACTTTTCTATATTCATTATCATTTTCTTTTAAGTAATACTCTTCAAGTATTTTTCCGTCCTTAAAAGCTCCAACAATAAAGCTTTGTTCTTTATTATCCTTATCTTCGGTCTTTTCTTGTTTCTTCATTAATATTAAATAAGCTTTTTCATCTTTTGATACGGTACTATCAATAGGATTTTTATTAATTAAATCTTTATTTTCTGTAAATATAGTTGGGCCTAAATAATTGCCTTTAAATTTTAGAGCTATAGAGTCCTTATCTTTAATATAAGTTATATAACTATTACTTCTTTTCATATCAGTAGTATTATCAATGTTAATTGTATATGTATATAATGTTTTCTTTAGCATTGGAAAATAGTCACTTCTATTACTGCTTCCTGTATAATTATAATTCCTTATATCATTTTCTAAAACTTCCATAGCACTACAAGGGAACCCTTCATTGTCAAAGTATCCTTTATCTATAAAGTCTATCATAACCCACTTATTGTATTCCTTACTCCAGTATTCAACAACATAATATGATTTTTCTCTATTAGAGCCTACATTCATTCTTTTAAATTCACCAACTCTTCCTGTATACCCTAAGCTTTCTAGAAAATCTCTATATATTATTCCAAGGTCTTTTGCTGACACCTTTTTTTCACCTATTTTTTCTTTAAGAATATCGAAGCCATTAATTCTACTTGTACTAGGTACATCATCAAATGTAATAATACTTCCTAAATATTCTGCAACCTTAATTGCTTTATTAAGTTGTCCATCTACCCCTTTAACTTTTTCTTCTAAATTATAATTATCTTTTAGCACTTTTATCTTTTCATCACTAGAATTACTATAGAAAAACTCTATACCATCTTCATTATATATATTGTCCCAATTTTTAATAGCTAAATCATTAGTAACCTTACCATTAAATGTATAGATAAATGCTAATGCACAAACCATAATTACTATTCCAGCAATAAGAATCCTCTTAAATATCTTCATATAAACTCCCTCTATATACATAGTATTAAAATAGTGCTATCCCAAAATGAAAAATTAATGAAAAAACTCCCGAAGGAGTTTTTAAAAGAAATTAATTTTAGTAATTCTGTAGGAATTACATCAATAATCCCTCATTTTTAATTTAGGCTATTTATGCGACAGCCCCTTAATTAACAATAATAATTATTTTATTTATAAATTTATCTTTATGCTATTTTAAAAGATTAGATCAATACTAGCTGTATCAAATTCTTTTGTTTCATCTTCTAAAAATTCGTCATAAAGCTTCTTCGCTTTATTATAGTTGCTTATCAACTTTTCTTTAATAGATTCATCTAATGAAACAGGCATATCTTCATAAGCAGACTTAATATTATCAAAACCTCTTGCAATATCATTTTCAATATTCATATAATACCATCCTGCATTATTTAAAGCTATAGAATCTTTCTCATTCATTGAGTAAGCTTTTCTGATTAGTTCTATTCCCTCATCAAAATTCTCATTGTTAAGGTATATAGTACCTAATATTCTATAATAATCTGAATTATTTTCATCTAGTTTTATTGCTTCTTCTAAATATGGAATTGCTTCATCATACTTTTCATTTTTAATCTTAAAGTCAAAAATCTTCTTATATAAACTACTATCTTCTTTCTTTATTTTTAATAATAATTCATAGTATTTCATACCTTTATCACTGTTTGATTGATAATTAGTATAATAATCTGCAATACTCATTATTAACTTATAATTAAATGGATCCTTTTGAAGGGCTGTTCTATAATAAATCTCTATTGGTTCAAATTTACCCATTCCAATTTGAAGTCTAGGAAGTAAACTTCCATAAGTACTTGAATATTTAGGATCAGCAAGTGCTGCCTTTTTAGCATAACTTAGAGCTTCTTCTAACTTATTATTATACTCACTCTTTAGCGATAATAAATAATATGTTGTGTATGACTCTTTATTCCACGTCTTCGCCTTCTTTGCCGCTTCATTTATATAGTCAGCTGCCTCAGATTTTTCTCCAATATTATTGTAGGCTTCAAAATTAACTAAATCTACACCTATGTTAACTATGCCCTCTTCTTCTAATTCTTTAGTTAATTCAACAGCTTTTTCAGATGTATTTTTTGATATAGCATATGTCTTTGCTAATAGTGTCTTATATGCATTATCTTCAGTAGCATTAACTTTTTCTTCTAACCTCTTAGTTAATTTTTCACTATCATAAACATAAATATTATTTATAACATCATAAATCTTAAGTTCATTTTTATCTATTTCCATAGCAGATTTCAAAAGTTCTAATCCTTTATCCCATCTATCTAACATTATATTCATGTTAGCAACTACCGCTGTATCATAAGCAGATTTATCATCTAATGGATATTCATCTATTAATTCTTCTGCTTTATATGTATATCCTTTAACTAAATATGCTTGGAATAAAATATTTAATGTATCTCTATTACTACCATAATCACTAATATATTTTTCTCCAAAGCTTATAACTTCATCATATTCACCATTTGCTGCAAAAGTAAATAGCATAGAATTAATTAATTCAATATCTTTTTCCTTATATTTAGCATATCCTTCTTCTTTAATTATTCTATCTCTTATAACTATTATTTCCTTTAAAAGAGAGTTTGATTTATTTGTTTCACCTTTTAATGAATAAATATCAGCAATTTTAGCGTTCCATATTGGCCAATCTTCTTTGCTTTGTAGAACTTTATACTCTTCAACGGCTTCATCATACTTATTATCATAAGCTAAAACTTCAGCAGTATTATTAGTAATTTCAATTTGTTCTATAGTAGTTATACCTCTAATAACTAGTACCATAAATAATATTAATAAACATGATGTACCAATTATTACTATAGGTTCTGTGTATTTATTCTTTTCATTTGCTTTTTTATATTTTGTAGCTACTTTATTACATGCATTTTTTATAATTCTAAAAAATGACATAAAACCTCCTGACACCTTTTTAATAAACGGTTTCATTGGCTTTAATATAGCAGAAAAAAGTGTTTTAGGCTCCTTCATTTCTACCTCCACAAATTAAGATTATCTTAGTGTTTTACGATATTATCAATTTTATCAAAGTTTTTAAGTATTTACAATTAAATATTAAAATTTGTAAGTATAAATTAATAAATTGGAGTTTAAAATAACCCCAATTTATACTCATCATTTAAACATTATAATTTATTAAAAACTTTAATCTATATTAATACTTTATATAGTTTTCTCTTAAATAAATTTAGTTAAAATAGAATATATAGCTGGTGCTAAAAATACAGTCATAACCCCTGCTATTCCTATTGATAAGGAACTCATTGCTCCTTCTGTTTCACCTAATTCAAAAGCTTTTGTAGTTCCAACTGCATGAGATGCTGTTCCTAATGCAATCCCCACTGCAACCCTATCATTTATTCTAAAAATTTTACATATTAATGGTCCTATAACAGCTCCTATTATTCCTGAAACAACTATAGCCAATACAGTAACTGGTGCTAATCCGCCTAACTGATTAGTTATTTCAATTCCTATTGGAGTTGTAACAGACTTTGAAACTAATGACATTGTTAATACATCTTCCATACCTAAAATATGTCCAATCCATACTACCGAAGAAATACTTACTGCACTCCCAATTAAAATCCCTATCATTATAGGAAGTAAATACTTTTTCAAAAGCTTAAGTTGTTTATATAAAGGAACTGCTAAAACAACAGTTGCAGGTCCAAGGAACATATTAATAAACTGGCCTCCAGCATTGTATTCTTCTACGTTTATATCAAAAATCACTAAAAATCCAATTACTAAAATAATTGCTATTAAAAGTGGATTAAATACAGGAATTTTAGTTTTCTTATAAATAAACAATCCAATTTCAAAGGCCAGTAAAGAAATAACTAATCCAAATAAAATATTTTCCGTTAATAAACTCATTTCTACTCTCCTTCTTACTTTCCTTTTTTAACCTTAATAACTAACTGCACTATAGTTCCTGTTACTGCTATCACTATTGCTGTGGTCACAATACATAATACTAATATTGGTATAATGTTGGCCTTAATTAAATCAAAGGATGAAATTAATCCAACCCCTGCAGGTATAAAGAAGAAAGCTAAGTGATCTAGAAAGAAATTTGATACACTTTCTATTTTTTCTACTTTAATAACTTTGGTCATTAATAATAACAATAAAATTAGCATTCCTAGAATATTTCCTGGTAAAGGAAGTGAAAATCCTTTAGAAATAACTTCTCCAATTAAATATATTCCGAGGATTAATAGTGCCTCTCTAAAAATTTTCATTTTATTATCCTCCTTACTATCTAAATTATAATTTATCACTAATAAAAAGATATGTAAATCCATTAAACCTTTTCAGAATTAATTATATTTTTCTATGTTATATTTACAATGAATATATAATAAAAGATATAGAATATAGTAGTAAATTATACTAACTATCCTATACCTATATTACTACTATATCTAAGAATCCCTAAGATTTCTTTCATTTAATATTACAACTTTATCTTTTACAATATAGTTATAAATTATCTTTTCATTTATGTCAAACCACATATCAACAGTAAAATTAAATCTTTTCCGTTATAATCTAGTATTATTTAACAAAATCTGATAGGAAGTCATATTATAAAACATGGACTAAATGATATGGAGGTTCAAATGAAAAGCAAATTAATAAAAATTGCTTCTATTATAGCTTTAATTGGTGTAACAACCTTAAGCTTTATTGCCTGCAGTAAACCAACAAAAGAGGAACCTAAAGAATTAACAAAAATAAGATTAAATGAAGTAGTAAGATCAGTATTCTATGCTCCTATGTATGTTGCAATAAATGAAGGATTCTTTGAAGAAGAAGGCCTTGAAATTGATTTATCCACTGGACAAGGTGCTGATAAGACAATGCAACAAGTTTTAAGCAAAAATGCTGATATTGGTTTTTCTGGTCCTGAGCAAACTATATACATTAACAATCAAGGTAGAGAGGATTATCCAATTCTTTTTGCTCAATTAACTCAAACTGATGGTTCCTTCTTAGTAGGAAGAGAAGCTAATGATGATTTTAAGTGGATAGATTTAAAAGGTGCAGAAATTATCGGTGGAAGACCTGGGGGAGTTCCACAAATGGCTTTTGAATATGCATTAAAATTAAATGGACTAGATCCAAAAACAGATGTTAACCTAGTAACTAATATAGACTATACTGCTACTTCAGGTGCCTTTAAAGCAGGAACAGGTGAATACGTAACATTATTTGAACCTACAGCTTCCATGCTTGAAAAAGAAGGAAGTGGAAAAATAGTAGCTTCTATTGGTGAATCTGTTGGTAAGCTAGCTTATACAGGATTTTATTCAACTAAATCTTATATGGATGAAAATCCTGAAATAATTCAAAACTTCACTAATGCCATTTATAAAGGTCAAAAATGGGTAGAGTCACACAGTGATGAAGAAGTTGCTGATTCTATATTATCTTTCTTTCCTGGAACTGATAGAGATATTATTATTTCTGTAGTTAAAAACTATAGATCAATCGATGCAATTGCTACAAAACCAACTATTGAAGAAGAAGACTTAAATAG
>JAHAIU010000480.1 GCA_018372555.1 Clostridium sp. | reverse complement strand
TTTGCTCAAATTACTTTGAGTCTTAATTTTAAGACTTAAAAGAATTGCTGGTTTATTTTACTTAACTTTATTCTGTTCAATTTTCAAAGACCATTTTCTTCGTCGCCCTCAAGCGACTTCATTATCTTATCATTCTAATAATATTATGTCAACACATTTTTATTATTTTTTTATTTATTTTATTATAAAACCCTAGAAATCCTTATTTTACTTAAGTTCTCTAGAGCCTTATATTTTTATTTATATTCTATTTAGTATATCCTAATGACTTTAAAATAATTAATGCAGTATCCTCTATAGCTCTTTGAGTAACATCAATAGTTTTACAGCCGACCTTCCTCATTATTTTATCTGCAAATTCAAATTCCTCTAATATTCTTGCATCACTTGCATATTCTATCCCAGTTGGCATTCTATGAAACTTATCTAATCTCTTTTTTCTAATTTCTATTAATTGAAGTGGATTTATTACTAATCCAAAAACTTTTTTTCTATCTACTTCAAATAATTCATTAGGTATTTCTACCTCTGGCATCAACGGTATATTAATTGCCTTTAATCCTTTATTAGCAAGATACATACATAATGGTGTTTTAGAGGTTCTAGAAAGTCCTATTAAAACTACATCTGCATTTTTTAATCCTCTATAGTCTTTACTATCATCATATTGCATAGCAAATTCCATAGCCTCAATTCTTTTGAAGTATAAATCATCTATATTTCTCATTGCACCCGGATTATTATCTGGCATCCTATTTAAAAGTGACGATGCTACATTGACTATAGGACCTAGTACATTGACTACTGAAATGTTTTTCTCTAAACACTTTTGAGTTAAATATTCCCTTACATTTACTGTAATAATAGTAGACACAATCATTACCTTTTCAAATTCACTTATTTCTCTCATTATGTATTCTATATCCTCTAATTCTTTTACATAAGGAATTCTCTTTACTTCTGCCTCACCTTTAAATTGACTTGCTGCAGCTAATGCTACTTGCTCAGCTGTTTCTCCAATAGAATCAGATACCGCAAAAATTTTCAACATCTCAAACCCTCCTAAATATGTACTATATTAATATATATGTTTCAAACAATTGATTTACATTTTAAGTGCCTCTATATCGTTAGAGCTAAATATAATTTAAAGTGTAAATTACATTAATTGAAAGCTGCGTTCTTTTAATTTTTATATAAGTTATTAAGCTAATTCAATTTCTTAAATATTTTTAATATAAAAAGTAACTTAACAAAATGTAAAAACTTTAGTACAACTTATATATTATTCTTTATTTGAATAGTTTAATTATTCATAATTTACTTATAATTATATCAGATTTAAATTATTTTGTATTGTTCTGTGTAATTTATAAATATATATGATAAAATTTTAATATCTTAAATATACTATAGGAGGACGAAATGACTGATAATAAAAATAAAGAAAAATGGCTTACTATAGGACTACTCCCTATTATGTGGCTAGTATATTTTGCTTTTGAAATCTTTACTGGCAGAGTTAATGATATTTATACCTTAGTGATGAATCTTTT
>JAHAIU010000479.1 GCA_018372555.1 Clostridium sp. | reverse complement strand
TTGTGAACATAATTATAAATTAGTTGAATATTTATAAACATCCTTTTTAGCTAATCCTCTTTCTTTAGCCACAAGCTTTATAGCTTCCTTCTTATTTATCCCTTCAGATATAACCTTTTCTAAATGTTCTTCAATACTTAAATCTATCCACTGAGATTCCTTTTCTGCCTTAATGTCTTCATCAGATTTCCCTGAGATAACAAGTACAAACTCACCTCTTGGTCTATTTTCAGTAAAGTAATTTATTGAATCAGTTATACTACCTCTAAAAATCTCTTCATGAAGCTTCGTAAGTTCTCTACATGCAGCAATACTTCTATCTCCTAGGTTATCTAATAAAAAGCTTAGAGTATTAAGTAATCTATGAGGAGCCTCATAAAAAATCAAAGTATCTCTAGCATTTTTAACTTCTTCTATAACAGGAATTCTATCCTTATTCTCTCTTGGAAGAAACCCTCTAAATATAAATTTCGTTGTATCTAGTCCAGAATAAACTAGTGCTGTTGTTATTGCTGTCGCCCCTGGTAATACTTCAAAAGGTATTCCTTCTTCTATGCATTTTTCTACTATAATGCTTCCAGGATCAGATATTCCAGGTGTGCCTGCATCTGTTATTATAGCAATATTAATACCCTTCTTAAGCTTTTCAATTATATTAGAGCTTTTTCCCTGTTCATTATGTTTATGATAACTAAATAAACTCTTCTTAATTTCAAAATGATTAAGTAGTTTTAAGCTTTGTCTCGTATCTTCTGCTGCTATTTCATCTACTGATTCCAATACTTCTAAAGCCCTTAAGGTAATATCCTTTAAATTCCCTATAGGAGTTGGAACTAAATATAGCTTTCCTAATTCCATAATTATTTCTCCCTTCCATATATTTTGTTTATTTCTTCAGAATAAGTTCCATCTTCATTATAAACATATATAGGTTTTTCCCACTTCAAATATGCTCCACCATCTCTTTGACCTTCTACTAATACAATATTAGGTGCTTTATTTATATTTGGTTGAACCATTTGAACTCTTTTAGGTTCTATCTTATATTTTCTCATTAACTCAAAAATATCAATTAACCTTTCAGGTCTATGTACAATAAATATTCTTCCATTATCCTTTAGAAGCTTCCTAGATGCTACTATTACATCCTCTAAGCTACACATTATTTCATGCCTAGCAATTGCTAGCTTATCATCTAAATTAACTATACCAGAGTTATTTAATTTATATGGTGGATTAACTGTTAGTACATCAAAAGTACCTAGAGAACTTAAATACTTTAAATCCTTCAAATCAGCATTCTTAAAACTAACGACATCTTCTATTTCATTATACTTGCTACTTCTTATAGCCATCTCTACCATATCTTCTTGTATTTCTATTCCTACTACTTCCTTAGGTTTATATTTTCCATATATTAAAAAAGGAACTATCCCCGTTCCAGTACATAAATCTATAACTCTATGCTTATTCTTTACATTTGCAAAGTTTGAAAGCAGTACTGCATCTATTCCAAATCGGAATCCTTGTTTTTTTTGAATTAGATATAAGTTATCT
>JAHAIU010000478.1 GCA_018372555.1 Clostridium sp. | reverse complement strand
CAAAAAAACAGCTAACAATAATAATTGCTAGCCATTTATTTTTATATATTAATAAATAAGAAATTGATGATAGAATAAAAGCAACAAATATATGAAGCAAAATATTTTCCTTGTTCTTATTATACAAATGGCTCACCTCATTTAAAGTCTTACCACTTTCTAATAATTAAACCTCCTAATAAGAAAATAAATAATAGCCAAGCTGATATTATTAAAGTAATAGGAGTAAAGGATATCTTATATATAAATAAAACTGCCACTATAGATAAAGCATATCCTAACATTGTAACTAATAATAACTTAAGTCCTTTAAAATTACCTTTAGAGAATACTCTACAATTGATGATAATATCTAGTATACTCATACCCCCTAATAAAAATAAGACTATTAAACTGTAACTTTCCTTTAAGAAGTATATTGCAAAGGATGGAATTATAATAAATAACAACGCTCTTAAAATTAGCTTCTTATTACTCTCTTCGCCCCTACCATAAAGAGCATTAATTAATATTACCGGAGTTACTATAATTAAATTTATTAATGCTATATAGTATTCCATTTCTAAATTTCCTGATGTGAAAAAATACTGGAAATTAAGCATAAAAATTTCTGATAATACTATTAAAGTATAAAAAGTAATTCCTCTTTTTATCCCTTCTTCAACTTCACTATATCTCTTTCTTAAATTGAAAAATGCTTTTATACTACTTTCCTCTGTATAAATATCAGCAATCTTTTTAAGTAACATAGAAAAGCTTTCTTTTGCTATTCCAACTTTAGCTAAACTCACTAATGACAAATCTCCAAGGGTTTTACCTTCAGCTACAAAATTATAACCATCACTATTGTATAAAGAAACTATCTTATTTTTCATCTCTGGACTTATTCTGCAATATATTCTAGCCTTAGAAACTACACTGATTAACTCTTCATCACTTAATGCTTCTAGTTCAACTCCTGATGTAACTTGATCTTCATTTGAAATCAGACCAATTCTTCTTCCAAAAACCTCTGCTTGCAACTTATTATCTTCAGTAAAAATAACTGGTAGGATACCATCATCTAAAATATTCTTTATATCTTCTCTAGCATCATCAAATAATGGATTTTCTAAAGCAATTATTCCTACAAAGACTAAATTACTTTCTATATTTTCATAAGATGAAGGTTCATAATTAAAACTCCTATAAGCAAATCCTTCAGTAAGTAGCCCTTCTTTAGAGAAATTTAAATCAGCAAGTTTTATTTTAATTATATCTTCAGATGTTAATTCTCTTTCGATCCCATTAATAAGTATGTGAGTACAACTGCTTAAAAGGCTTTCCAAGTCTCCTCTGGAGTTAGCTCTATATCCCCTTTTAGTCTTATTTACTGTAGTTATTATATCCTTACTTGAAGACCTATGCAGCTCAAATTTTCTTCTATTTGAAACATCCATACTTCCTTTATGAATAGAGTGCTCCATTCCATACCTTGCATAAGCAACTTCATACATATTTCCTTTAATCCAATTATTATCATTGTTAGACTTTGCATTATTACAAATAACTGAAATA
>JAHAIU010000477.1 GCA_018372555.1 Clostridium sp. | reverse complement strand
TCAGCTTACCTGAGTTATATCATTCATTTTTCATTCTTAATTTCTCTATTCTCTAATTCCCTAATTTTTTCATTCTTTAATATTTTCATTTTTTAATTTTTAATTACGCATTCTGCATTACTTCTACTACAGTTTCTGGATTAGTAATCTTTCCTGTTAATGCTGATGCAGCTGCTACTGCTGGACTTGCTAGGTAAACCTCTGATTCAACGTGCCCCATTCTTCCAACGAAGTTTCTGTTTGTAGTTGAAACTGCTCTTTCACCTTTTGCAAGGATTCCCATATGTCCACCTAAACATGGTCCACAAGTTGATGTTGAGAATACTGCTCCTGCTTCTACTAAATCTTTTATAATTCCTTCTTCTAATGCTTGAAGATATATTTTTTGAGTTCCTGGGAATACGATACATCTTATACCCTTTTTGATTTTCTTTCCTTTTATGATATCTCTAGCAATTCTTAAATCTGAGATTCTACCATTTGTACAAGAACCTATAACTACTTGATCTACTTCTATATCCCCAACTTCATCAATAGTTCTTGTATTATCTGGTAAGTGTGGAAATGCTACTGTAGGTCTTAAGGTACTTAAGTCTATTTCATAAACTTCATCATACTCAGCATCTTCATCTGCCTCATAGGCCTTCCATTCCCTATTTGAATGTTCCTTTAAATATTCAACTGTTACGTCGTCTACTGGGAATATCCCGTTCTTACCACCAGCTTCAATAGCCATATTAGCCATTGTAAATCTATCATCAATTGAAAGATATTTAATTCCATCTCCAACGAATTCCATTGATCTATATAATGCACCATCAACACCTATCATTCCGATAATATGAAGGATTATATCTTTACCACTTATCCAAGGAGCTGGTTTATTCTTTAAAACAAATTTCAATGCTGAAGGAACCTTAAACCAACACTTTCCTATAGCCATACCTGCTGCCATATCTGTTGAACCAATTCCTGTTGAGAATGCTCCAAGTGCTCCATAGGTACAAGTATGTGAGTCAGCTCCAATAGCAACATCTCCTGCAACTACTAATCCTTTTTCAGGTATTAAGCAATGTTCAATTCCCATTTCTCCAACATCATAGTAATTTGTAATATCTTTCTCCTTAACAAATTCTCTAATCATTTTATTTTGTTCAGCTGCTTTTATATCTTTATTTGGTGTAAAGTGATCTGGTACTATTGCTATCTTATCCTTATCAAAAACCTTTTCCAGTTTTAATTTATAAAATTCATTTACTGCTACTGGTGATGTTATATCATTTCCTAGCACTAAATCTAAATTTGATTCTATTAATTGCCCCGCCTTTACACTTTCTAGCCCTGCATGAGCTGCAAGAATTTTTTGAGTCATGGTCATTCCCATTATTTTAGTCCCCCTTTTTAAAAATAAGTTTTTAATTTTTTCTCTATATCTTTTAATAATTTATATTCTATTGAATCAACTAAGGCTATCAAACTAGCTTGTACAACATCTCTAGATACCCCAACGGTACTCCAGTTTTCAATTCCATCTGTGGATTCTATAAGAACTCTAACCTTTGC
>JAHAIU010000476.1 GCA_018372555.1 Clostridium sp. | reverse complement strand
TTCTTGCATAGCCATCTTTATATTATATAAGGCAATTTTATATTCACTAAATCCTAGTAAATAATATGGATTTTCTTGTCCACTTTGTAATAATTCATAGCTTAAAGGTCTTATTCCTCTACTTAAATTTATTACTCCAAGATCTGAACCTTTAATATTATTAGAAATATCATTAATCCAACTTTCATATCCCAAGCCATTATATAAAAGTAAATCTTTATTATTAATGTTATTTAAAACTGCGTCAGTAACTTTAAATGCAGTCATTTCTTTTTCATTTTTAAATAAGTACTCTACATTATGTTTTTCACCGACTATTAGTTTAGTCATATCATATATGTCTTTATTTACTGTTAATATGTTTAAATATATCTCTTTCTTTTCATCAAGTTCATCTGTTGTATTTGCCATTAAAGGATTATAGGAAAAAGTTAATCCTAAAAATAAAATAGAAGTAAAAATAACTAAAATATAAGTTAATTTCTTCATTACCAGTTCCTCCAAGGAATTTTCTTTGCTTATATATGTTTCAATTAGTAATATATATTTTAAAACTTATAGAATTATAAGTACAAAAATTATTTTAAAGTAAATCTTATTAATTGAAATCATATATTTTTTTAATTTTTATATAAGTTGATTATATATCTCTCTAATTAACATATTTCACATATAAAGTATAAGGTAATAAGCTAAAGAAACTTTATTTCAACTTATATATTATAATATCTTATCATCTCTTAAAAAGAATTACAAATCCATTACATATTAATTAAATTTATGTATAAACATATTTTACCATGCACAAATATTCTTTACTATACCTTATATAATTATTTTGCTTTATTTTTTCATTTAATTTGATAGAATATATTATAGGATATTAAGAAAGGAGATATTTTATGCAGTTTTTAGTTAAAAATGTAGAAGAAACTACTGAGTTAGGCTTTTCTATAGGTAAACTTTTAAATTCTGGTGATATAGTTTGTCTTACTGGAGATTTAGGTACCGGAAAAACCCATATAACTAAGGGAATAGCTAAAGGTTTAGGTATTGATGACCATATAACAAGCCCAACCTTTACTATAGTAAATGAATATGATTCTGGCAGACTTAAACTATATCATTTTGATGTGTATAGAGTAAGTGATCCTGATGAAATTTATGCTATAGGCTTTGATGATTATATATTTTCTAATGGTGTATCGATAATTGAATGGGCAAACTATATAGAAGAAATTTTGCCTAGTGATTATCTTCATATATTAATTGAAAAAGATTTATCTAATGGTGAGGACTACAGAAAAATCACTATTACTCCTTATGGAGAAAGATATGATTATATAAAAAACCTCTCATCAAAATAAACTTTTAAAATAATGTGCTTTTGCACAATATTTAGTTTGAATTTTACTCAAAGGAGTTAATATAATGAAAATTTTAAGTATTGATTCAGCTTCAAAAGTTGCTACTGTTGCTATATTAGATAATAATAACTTAATTGCTGAATACACACTAAATAACAAATTAGAACATTCTACATTAATAATGGATATAGTTGATAAGCTATTAA
>JAHAIU010000059.1 GCA_018372555.1 Clostridium sp. | reverse complement strand
AGATTTTATTATAATGAGAAACTACAATTCTTATTTAAGATATCTAAGATGGCGTTAAGAATTTTTATTGTTTGAGCAAAGCGAGTTATAAAAATTTAGACAGCTTAGATAACTTAAATTTAGAATTGTATTCGAAATTATTTAAAAATCGGAAAGTTAATACATATCATTATGTTTTATTCGCATTTTAAAATTATACAGTAGCTATTGCTTCAATTTCTATTAGGCAATCTTTTGGTAATCTTGCTACCTCAACACAACTTCTTGCTGGTTTGTTATCTGAAAAATATTCTCCATATACTTCATTAACTGCTGCAAAATCATTCATATCTTTAATAAATACTACTACTTTCACAACTTTATCTAGGCTGCTTCCTACTTCTTCTAAAATAGCCTTAACATTTTCTAAAGATTGTTTCGTTGCTGCCTTTATTTCTGTAACTATTTCTCCTGTTACAGGATTAACTGGAATTTGTCCAGAAGTAAATATCATATCCCCTACCTTAATACCTTGTGAGTAGGGTCCTATTGCCGAAGGTGCATTTTTAGTTGAAATTATTTCTTTATTCATTTCTCCACTTCCTTTATTGATAATTTATAACTTAACTATATATTTCTTTTACTAAAAATTCAATAATTAATAATTATTTCTACATTTTTCTGATAAAAAGTTTATTATTTTTATCATAAGTGATAAAATATAATAATATAAAAACCATAAGGGAGGTAATAATTATGAGTAAAGATGTTAATATTGATTGGAATAACCTTGGTTTTAATTATATTAAGACTGATTACAGGTATATATCAGTTTGGAAAGACGGCAAATGGGACGAAGGTAAACTTACTGAAGATAATATGTTAACTATTAGCGAAGCCTCAACTGCACTTCACTATGGTCAACAATGCTTTGAAGGACTAAAAGCATATAGAAGAAAGGATGGAAAAATTCAATTATTTAGAGTTGATAGAAACGCTAAAAGAATGAATGATAGTAATAAAAAACTTCTTATGCCAGAAGTACCTGTAGAAAAATTTATAGATGCCTGCATGCAAGTTGTTAGAGCTAATGAACATTTTGTTCCACCATATGGCTCAGGAGCAACATTATACTTAAGACCTTTTATGATTGGTGTTGGGAATAACATAGGAGTTAAACCTGCACCTGAATATATATTTAGTGTATTTGCAGTGCCAGTTGGTCCTTATTTCAAAGAAGGTCTTTCACCTTGTAACTTTATGATAGCTGACTACGATAGAGCTGCTCCTCAAGGAACAGGTGGACAAAAAGTTGGTGGAAACTATGCTGCATCTCTACATCCACACTTAATTGCAGCAGAAAGAGGATTTGCAGATTGTATTTATTTAGATCCTGCAACTCATACTAAGATAGAAGAGGTTGGTGCTGCTAATTTCTTTGGTATTACTAAAAGTAATGAATTTGTAACACCAATATCCCCATCAATACTTCCAAGTATAACTAAGTATTCTCTTATGGATATAGCAAGAGATTATTTAAAGATGCCTGTATATGAAAGAGATGTTTATGTAGATAATTTAGATGAATTTAAAGAAGCTGGTGCTTGTGGTACAGCTGCTGTAATTACACCAATTGGCGGAATTGAATATAATAATAAACTTCATGTTTTTCATAGTGAAAAAGAAGTTGGCCCAGTAATTAAAGAGCTATATAGAATTCTTTGTGGAATTCAATTTGGAGATGTTGAAGCTCCTGAAGGATGGATTTTTGAAGTATAAAAAAGTTGCCATAAGGCAACTTTTTTTATACTTCAAATTAACAATTAATAAATAATAATTGTTAGTTGTTAATTCATAATTATGTATGTAATTCTTTCAAAATTACTAAAAACTCTATTTCCAAAACTCTGAAAGAAGTTTTTTCCTTAATTATTACTTCTTAATTCTTAACTCTAAACCTACACTCTAGATTTTACATTCTTAATTATAAATCTAAATTTTCAACTCTTCACTCTTAGCTCTTAACTACTCTTAATTATTTCTTTTCACTAGTTATAAAATAATATGGTAGTGCTAAGAATAGTACTCCACCAATAAAGTTACCAAGAGATACGAAAACTATATTATAGGCATATCCACCTAAAGTAATAGTTGATGGATCGATTAAGTATCCCATTGCTAAGAAACTCATATTAGCTACACTATGTTCAAATCCTGCTGTTATAAAGGTAAATAAGCACCAGAATATCATTAATATCTTTGCTGTTTCTTCTTTTAATTTATAGCACATCCAAACAGCTAAGCAAACTAATATATTACAAAGTATACCTTTTATTATAAGTTCATTAATAGGAGTGTCAATTTTACTATAAGCATTACTTACTATAAACTCTCCAATATAATCACTTTTTCCTGATGTTAATCCAGCCTGTACAAACAATACAGCACCTATAATTCCTCCAAGGATATTTCCAATCCAACTTGCAAACCATATTTTTAAAGCATCTATCCAAGTTACTGTCTTTTCAAGGGCGCCCATAGTCATTATCATAGCATTACTTGTAAACAGATCTCCCCCTGCCATAAGAACTAAGCTTAATGCTACTCCAAAGGATGCTCCCATTAAAATCTTGTATGTATCTACACCATTATGATGCATTATTCCACCAATAGTATAAATTAGCATAATACCTAAGCTAACAAACAAACTCCCCAAAGCTGCACTTATAAGATATCTACTTATACTTCTGTCAAACAACTTACTTTTTACTTCAGCTGAATGGGCTAAATTATGAATTTCTTTACTGTACATTATATACCCCTCACTTTGTCATTTCTTTAACAAAATATATTTGTTACTGTCTTTTTCCTATGATATTTTACACTGAAAAGCAAAGTTTTGCAATTAAAACTTTGCTTTTATGTTTTATCAAATTTCTACCATTGCTAGGCTAAGCGCTGCTACACACCTGGATTACATCTTCTAAGAATCACTTTATAGTTATCTTTCAAACAAATGCTTTTCAATCTTATGCATATAGTACTCTCTTATATCACTATATTGTAATAAAGATTTTTCAATAGATTTCACTGAAATACCTTCATTTTCTAAAAGTACTTTCCAAGAATTCTCACTTCCAAATATATCTTTCTTTATATGACTACCAGGTAACATTAAAATAGGAATTATAGTTACATCTTTAACTTTATCTTTAATTAAAGACTTTACTATATCCTCCTTCTTAACTTCCCCTTCTAAAGTTCCTATATAAGTATTTTTATAGCCCTTTTCCTTTAGATTGTTTTTAAGACAGTTATATACATTATAATTTACAGTTTTTGAACCATGTCCTATTAATAATATATTATCTTTTTCATTAACATTTTCTTTTATTGCATCACATATTAAGTTGCAACTATAGTTTTCTTCATCACTTCTATTGCCAATTAAAGCTTCACCTAAAATTATTTTACTAAAGGAATAATCATATTCCTTTATAGTTTTTTCTATAGAATTATATTCATTTCCATTAATAATATGGAGGGGCTGAATATATACTTCTTTATATTTTTCATTATTTAAACGAAATAATACTTCTTCTAATCTTGGTACTACCTTACCATGCTTATTAAGTAATAAGTTAGAAATTACACTAGATGTAAAGACTTTATAAACACGATAATTCCCAGAAAATTTTGCTGCTACCTCTGCTTCAAAATCTTCAATAACTTTTAATCCCTCCAAATTTGCAGTTCCAAAAGAAACTATTATAATTGCTTTAGACATAAATATCCCTCTACTTAATCTTAAAATTTTTAAAGGCCTCTAAGAATTTCTTAATGTCATCTTTCGTGTGAGCAACGCTTAAAAATAATGCTTCATATTGTGAAGGTGGTATATTAATTCCACTTTTAATCATATGTTTTAAATACTTCTTAAACAAATCTTCATCACAGGTTTTTACATCTTCATATGTTTTTACAACCTCTAAATCAGTAAAGAAGATTGTCATCATTCCACCATATCTATTTACAGTTACAGGAATCCCTTTCTCTTTAGCTATTTCTATAACTCCTTCTTCTAATTCTCTTCCAAGTTCTTCTACTTTTGAATAATACTCTTCTTTATTATTTTTTATTTTCTTTAAAGTTGTAAGGCCAGCCGTCATCACTATTGGATTTCCTGACATAGTACCAGCTTGATATACTTCACCAAGTGGAGATAGACATTCCATTATTTCTTTTCTACCACCATAGGCACCACAAGGTAATCCTCCCCCTATTATTTTTGCATATGTAACTAAATCAGGTTTTACATCAAATAATTTTCGCGCTCCTTCAAAAGCTACTCTAAAGCCTGACATTACTTCATCAAATATTAGTAATGAATTATATTTATCACAAAGTTCCCTTAATAGAACCATAAAATCTTCTTCTGCTTTAATTACGCCCATATTTCCTGCTACTGGTTCAATTATTACTGCTGCAATGTCTTCACCATAAGCTTCAAATACTTCCTTAATACTTTCCTTATTATTATACTTAGCAATTAATGTGTTTTTTATACTATCTTCTGGCACTCCTAGAGAACCTGGTATTCCATTAGTTAATACTCCTGATCCTGCTTCTACTAAGAAACCATCAAAGTGACCATGATAACATCCAGCAAATTTAACTATTTTATTCTTTTTAGTATATCCTCTTGCAAGTTTAATAGCACTCATAGTAGCTTCCGTACCTGAATTCACCATTCTTATCATTTCAATATTATCTAAATTTTTACATAAGAACTTAGCCATTTTTAATTCAAGCTCAGTAGGTGCTCCAAATGCAATGGCATTTCTTGATGTTTCAGTTATACTTCTTACTACATCCTCATCACAATGTCCAAGAAACATCGGGCCCCAAGCTAATATAAAATCAATATATTCTTTACCTTCTTCATCTACTATTATTGCACCTTTTCCACTTTTTATAATAGGTGGTGTCATTGATGTATTTTTAAAAGCTCTTACTGGAGAATTAACCCCTCCTGGCATATATTTCTTTGACTCATGAAATACTACTTCATTCTTCATTTCTATTCCTCCCTTAGCCATTTAACTGCATCTAAAGCAAAATAAGTTATTATAAGATCTGCTCCAGCTCTTTTCATTGAAAGTAATATTTCTAAAGCTACAGCCTTTTCATCAATTAATCCTAAGGAAGCTGCTGATTTTACCATAGCAAATTCTCCACTTACGTTATATGCACAAATAGGAACATCAATTATTTCTTTAGCCCTAGCTATTATATCTAAATAAGACATTGCAGGCTTTACCATAATTATATCTGCTCCTTCTTCTATATCCCACTTAATCTCTTTTAATGCCTCATTAGAGTTTCCAGCATCCATTTGATAAGTTTTTCTATCTCCAAATTGTGGAGCTGAATGAGCTGCTTCTCTAAAAGGTCCATAAAAAGCTGATGAGTATTTAGCCGCATAACTCATTATAGCAACCTCTTTATAATTATTTTTATCTAAAGCTTCTCTTATATATCCTACTCTGCCATCCATCATATCTGAAGGTGCTACCATATGTGCACCTGCTTTAGCATATGATACTGAAATCTTACCTAAAACTTCTAAAGTACTATCATTATCTACTTCATTCCCTTTTAATATTCCACAATGTCCATGACTTGTATATTGGCACATACAAACATCAGCAATAATATAAAGATCACTCGCTATTTCTCTAACCTTTCTTATGGCCTTTTGAACTATTCCGTCTTCATTATAACTTTCAGTTCCACATTCATCTTTATCTTCAGGAATACCAAAAAGTATTATTCCCCTAATACCTAAGTCAACTACTTCTTTTATAATTTCATCTAATCTATCTATTGACCAATGGAAATTTCCCTTCATTGAAGATATTTCTTCTTTTATATTTTCTCCCTCTACTACGAATATTGGGAAAATTAAATCTTTTGAAGTTAATGCATTTTCTCTAACTAAATCTCTAATTGCAGTATTAGCTCTTAATCTTCTTCCCCTATTAATCATTACTTTCACCTTTTCTTTCCTTATATACTTTATATATATCTATAATTTCATCTAGGAAACCTTCTTGTGAATGCTTTTTACAAATATAACTATTAATATTATTGTCTTTTAAAGCTTCAAATGTTTGAGGTCCTATAGAAATATTGTATTTTTCATTAATTTTATCCACGCCAAAGATACTTATCATATTATTTACAGTACTTGGACTTGTAAATAACACAAAATCTACATCTTCAAAGACCCTAGTATTTTTTACTTCTCCACAAATTGTATCATAAGTATGTACTCTATCTACCTCTAAACCTAAATTCTCAATTTCATCTTTTAGATAACTTCTACTTTGAGAAGAGCATGGTATAAGTACCTTTTCCCCTTTATTTAAATAAGGAGATAAAGCTTTAAATAAGCCTTCACCAACGAATTCTCTAGCCATAATAAAGGATTGAATTCCTCTGCTTTCAAGGGCTTTCCTAGTAGCTTTTCCTATAACAGAAAACTTCCCCTTAATATTTCTAATATCAATATTATTTTCTATTAAAAAATCAAAAAACTTATTAACTCCATTTACAGAAGTTAATATTATATGGTCATAATCACTAAGTTTTTCTTTTACTTTATTTAAATTTTCTTTAGTATCCTTAATTTTAATAGAATTTATTTCAGTAACTTCTGCGCCTAAATTTCTTAGCTTCTTTTTTAAATTTGAAGATTGTTCTCTTGAGCGAGTTACGCAAATATTAACTCCAAATAAAGGTTTTTTCTCATACCAACTAAGTTTTTCATTTAAAGAAACTACATCTCCAACTACTATAATGCATGGTGAAGATAAGTTTGCTTTTAAAGCTTTTTCTTCAATATTCTTTAATGTACCTACTACTTTTCTTTGTTTAGAAGAGGTGCCTCTCATAATAATAGCAGCCTTAGAATCTTCTGATTTTCCATTTTTAATTAACCTTTCAGCTATAAAGGATAAATTATTAAAGCCCATCATAAATACTAAAGTTCCTTTTTCCTTAGCTAAGGCTTCCCAATTTATCTTTTCTTCAGAAGCTGTCATTCCTGTCACTATATGAAAACTTTGCGATATATCTCTTTGAGTTATAGGTATTCCAGCATAATTCAATACAGAAATTGGAGATGTAACTCCAGGTATTACTTCAAAATCAATATTTTCTTCTATTAAAGATAGTACCTCTTCTCCACCTCTACCAAATACATAAGGATCTCCACCTTTTACTCTCCCTACTATATGACCTTCCTTAGCTAGCTTTACTAACATATTATTTATTTCTTCTTGAGTTTTATAATGAGAGCCTGGCTCTTTCCCACAATAATAAACTCTGCAATCATCATTTAAGTAATTTAAAATATTATTTGATACTAATCTATCATAAAGTACTGCTGTGCAATTTTTTAAAGCTTCACAAGCCTTTATAGTTAATAATTCTTCATCACCTGGTCCAGTTCCTATTATATATACCTTGCTCATCTTTAATATCCTTTCATTATCTTTTCAGCTAGGCTAATTCCAAGCTCCTTGTAATTACTTATATCACCAACTATATCTTTCTTTACTATAGTTCCATTTCCTACATCAAAGGTTCCAAGTAAATATAAATCATTATTTTTAATTTCTGAATATATTCCAATTACACTATGGCATCCTCCATTTAGTTCCTTCATAAAGCTTCTTTCTGCCTCAACAGCTATTCTTACTTCCTTATTATCTAATTTTTTTAAATAGGAATTATATTTTCCATTTTTTAAGGCTTCTATTCCTAAAGCCCCTTGGCCTATTGCTGGTAAAAAAATCTTAGGGTCAAAGTAATCACTTATAATATTTTCAAGCCCTAGCCTTTTCAAACCAGCTGCTGCTAAAATAATTCCATCTATATTTTCATTTTTCATCTTTTCAAGTCTAGTTTGAACATTTCCTCTTATAGGCACTATATTTAAATCACTTCTAATACTTTTAAGCATTGCGGCTCTTCTAATACTACTAGTTCCTATTACTGCCCCTGACTTTAACTCTTCAAAAGGAATATTATCTTTAGATATAAAGGCATCCCTAATATCTTCTCTTTCAGGTATTGCAACTATTTCAAAGCCTTCTGGTAGTATAAATGGTACATCCTTCATACTATGAACTGCTGCATGGGCTTCCTTATTTAAAAGAGCATATTCTATTTCCTTTACAAATAATCCCTTTCCTCCAATTTTATCTAAAGTAACATCAAGTCTCTTATCTCCTTCAGTTACTACTAATAACTTCTTTGAATTTATATTGCTTTTTTCTTTAATAAGATTTATTACTTTATCAGCTTGAATTTGAGCTAATTTACTTTTCCTTGTTGCTATAATTATCTCCATTAAATATCTCCTATAAATCCTTAAATATTTTCTTTAATACTTCTTTGCCATAAAACATTTCTAAAACTAATTTATCTTTTTCCTTTTCATATATAAACTTAAAATCTTCATTACATACAAAGTTAATTAATTCATTTTTAATTTCTTCTAAATCCTTTGCATTTTTCCTAATTAAAGAAGAGTATAAAATAAAGTCATCATATCCTTTAGCTACTTGAAGAATTTTATCACATAGCATTAAAGCACCTTTCGGGTTTCCACTCTTTGTATTTAAGGCAAATGTAATATTATTTAAATTTCTTTGAATCGGGGTTATTACCATACTTTTTCTATAATCTTCTGCAAATATATATAATTTAAACTCTTCTTCACATTCCTCTTTTATCTTTCTGTTTAAATCTTTATGGCTGGTTGCAATAATTATTAAATGTTTATCTTTAATAAAAGCTCTTTTATATTCTTCTTTTATTAAATTAATATTGCCTAGAGAATAAAATTCATTTATAAAGTTTAATGCTAAAACTTCAACATAGCACCCTTTACTAAGAAAACTTTTAGCCTTAATAAATCCCGCTCTTCCTCCCCCAACTATTCCAACTCTTAACTTCTTAGCATTAATAGCTAAATATGTATAGTTTATCTCTTCTCTAGAAATATCTTTTCTAATATCCTTGCACATTCTTCTCCATATCCTTTTAACTCCTCTTCTTTTAAAACTTTTATTGCTCTATTTACATAATAATCTGATGTGCTTTTTATAAGCATTTTAGCAATTTCAATTTGTCTTTCATCATTAAATTTATTATTTAAAGTAATTTCTCTTTCTTTAATTACTCTATTTTCCGTATCTTTAAAATCCTTTATTATTCCTGATATTCTTCTTAAGCTCTTCCATGTAACATATTCTTCAACATAATCACCTATAATCTTTTTATTCTCAATCATTCTCTCTTTTCTAAGTTCCTTATTTTCATCATCCATAAAACTTATTTCATCTATGTCATATAGCCTTACTCTACTTATAGTACCTATAGATTCTTCTACATCCCTTGGCAAAGCTAAATCAAAAATTATAAGATTTTTCCCTTCATTTTTAATATGTTTCTTTTCAATAATTAAATGAGGAGCTGAGGTACAGGATATAACTGCATCCATATTATTTATTATATCTCTTCCTTCATCGTAAGTCATAACCTTTACCCTACTATCTTTTATATCATTAATATTTTCAGGTTTTCTAACAACTAATGCTATAAAATTTACATTATTAGATAATGCATATTTTAAAGCTAAGCTACCAACTTCACCATAGCCTATAATCATAATATCTTTTGCATCATTTTTAATAGCCTTATTTACTGCTATAGAAGCTGATGATACTGGAATTTCATAAAGTTTTCCTTCTGTTCTAAATTTCTTACCACAAGTAATTGCTTCTTGAAATAACCTTTGAAGCTCCTGTGTGACAGTTCCATATTCCATAGACATGCTATATGCTTCTTTTATTTGACCTAAGATTTGATCTTCTCCAAGTATCTTGGAATGAAATCCACATACAACCTCCATTAAATGGCTTACAACTTTATCTTCCTCTAAACAAAAGCAATTTTCCATTAAATCTATATCCCATTTAAATATATTAAAAATCATTTCCTGAGCCTTTGAGCTAGTAAATTTACTATTAATATAAATCTCTGTTCTATTACAGGTACTTAAAATAACTACTTCTTCAAAATACTTATTTAACTTTGCAAGATATTCTTTCCTCTTCTTAGGCGCTAAAGATAACTTTTCTCTTATTTCTACGCTAGTATTCTTTTTAATCCCTAAAAGTACAATCATAATGTCTCCTAAAATAAAATTTATAATATAATTTTAATTAATCTTATTAACCGTTAATCTTATACTGCAATATTCCACTTTTAATTATACTCCTATTTAAAATTAATTTCATTTCACTTTTATTAAAGCTATTTTAAAGGGAGATGTACCATATTTATTAAAATAATAAATCTTGATAAATCTCCCTTCCTATTATTAGATTTTACATATTATTCAATGTATTTGTCTAATACTTATTTATTATTAACTTTATAAGTAATTACTTATATTAGTATCTTATTCCACTCCAGTAAATATTATCTTTTAATATAGCCTTATCCGAAAGTTCTACTCCTTCTAAAGCCCATTTCTTAAATTCCATAAATCCAGTTCTATCTACTATATATCCAATATGCTCTTTTCCGCCTGGAGCATTTCTATCTATATATGATTCAACATATTTATAAGTATTTAAAATTATTTTAATTATACTTTCTTCATCAACCCATATAATAAAATCTTCAGCTAGTCTTGGATTCTTCTTCCCTGTTCTACCCATAATAGCTAGTCTATAATATTTTTCTTTGCTTCTAGTCCATGCTCCTGTTGGACAATTAATTACACATTCTCCACAGCCTATACATTTACTATGATCTCTAACTGGTCTATAGTTTTCTGGATGAAGAGCTCCTGTTGATTTCTTAGTACAAGCCTTAACGCAAGCCCCACAAGATACGCATTTATCTTTATCAAATTGAGGCTCTGTCATTCCTATAATTCCAAAATCATGCATTCTAGCTTTAATACAGTCATTTGGGCATCCTGTTAATGCTATTTTAAAATGCAAGTCATTAGGAAAGATAGCCTTTTCTATCTTCCTTGCAAAATTAGTAGTATTATAATTTGCAAATGGGCAAACATTATTTCCTATACAAGCTGATACATTTCTTGTCCCTGCTGCTGTATATCCCTTTCCTGGAACTTCTTGATTTATTTCTAGTCCTTCTATTATAGGTTGAAGTAATATATTAACCTCTGCTATATCTTCCATATCTATTCCTAGAATTTCAAAGCCTTGCCTAGTAGTTAAATGCACTGTTCCATCGCCATATTTATTTGCAATTTCTTGAATTATTCCTAAATATTCAGCCTTTAAGAATCCACCTGGAACTCTTATTCTAGAAGCTGTCATTCCTCTTCTCTTAGTAACTCTAAAGGCATTTTTTTTCAGCTTTTTAGTATTTATGTCCATAAGTGTATCCTCCTAATCTATTAATTCTTTTCCCTTTGAATAATTAAATACAGGCCCTTCTAGGCATATATAAGTATCATCTATCTTACAATGACCACATTTCCCTATTCCGCAGCACATTTTTCTTTCTTGTGATATCCAAATATTTTCTTCCTTAATTCCAAGTTTTAAAAATTCTAAAACTGTAAATTTCATCATCATAGGTGGTCCTACCACTACTACTTGCACACTTTTCTTATCTTCTATTTCAAGCTCTGGTACATATTTAGTTACAAGGCCTACTTTGCCTTTATAATCTTCTTTTGCACCATCAACTGTTAATATAATATTTATATTTTTCTCCCATTCCTTAATATCATCTTTAAAAAGAATATCATCAGGTGATTTAAATCCTGATATTAAAGTAAAGTTCTTACAATCTCCAGTGTTTTGTGAGAAGTAATCTACTATTCCCTTAACTGGAGAAAGCCCTGTTCCTCCAGCAACTACTATTACTTCTTTATTTTTATAATTTTCTATATCAAATCCATTTCCATAAGGTCCTCTTAAGAAAAGTTTATCTCCAACATAATTATTAAAGATTTCATCTGTTACCTTACCAACTCTTCTTATTGTTAAATCCACATAATTTTCACCAATTCCACTTACAGATATAGGTGCTTCCCCATACTTAGGAAGTGATACTTCAAAGAATTGACCTGGTTTTACATCACCTTTAAATTCCATTCTAAATGTATATTCAATTTCAGTATGCTTAATAACTTCTAATATTTCTGAAATAAATGGTATATATTCATTTTTAGTCATCTTACTTCACCTCATCCATAGCTTTCTCTAGTCTATTCACACAATTGGAGAATGAAATATATTCAGGACATGCATCATCACATCTTCCACATCCTACACACATATGATATCCCCACCTCTTTTTATAATCATAAACCTTATGAAGAACTTTAAATCTCATTCTTTGACCTTTTTCTTTTCTAAAGCTATGTCCACCAGCCATATCTGTATAGCCATCAACTTGACAAGATGCCCAAACTCTTCTTCTTTCTCCTACTTTTCCATTATCCTTGTAGAATAAATCTTGCATTGTGAAGCAAGTACAAGTAGGGCATACAAAATTACATCTTCCACAAGCTATACATCTTTCTGAATATTCATCCCAAACCTTTGACTTTACTATATTTAAGTCTAAATTATTTGGTATATTTACCTTAATTTCATTATCTTGAACAAAGTCTGGAATAACTTCTAATAGTTCTCTATCTAAGTTATTAAATAATGATTCAAATTCTTCATCTTTAATATCTAGGTAAACTTCATTTCCTTCTTGCTTAACATATGCATTATATTCATCAGTTTTATTAGTTCCCATACTTACGCAGAAACAATTTTCAAAACTCTTTTCACAACCTATAAGTACAAACTTAGCCTTTTCTCTAAGCTTTTTGTAATATGGATCTTCAAACTTGTTTCTTAAATAAATATCATCAATTCTTCTTAATGAATGCATATCACAACTTCTTAAAAATATTAATATAGATTTTTCATCTACATTAGGCTCTTTAATCTTGTCTTCTGTAAAGAAAAATAATGTTTGAGTTATTGGAAGAAGTACTTCCTTATAAGAAAAATTTGACTTTTTATTAAATTCAATTTCTTCAATCTTTGATACTTCACCATATCTAACTACATCTGTATCCGAAAACTTCCCTTGTCCTTCAAATACCTTTGGTGCATATATCTTATATTTCTTTGATAATTCTTCTAAACCACTATTAAATTCATCTATCTTAAGTTTATATCCCATTATAAACACCCCTTATCCTACTTTTTTCTTTCTTGAAATTATAAAGTATGGTACTGCTATAAATAAAATCCCCCCTACCATATTCCCTAAAGAAACTATTAAAATATTATAGGCATATCCTGAAACGCTAACTGCATGTCCTAATGGAGAAAGTAATCCTATCGTAAGTAAAGTCATATTAGCTACACTATGTTCAAATCCTGCTGTTATAAATACAAATAAGCACCAGAATATCATTATTAATTTTGAACTTTCTTCTTTACATCTAAAGGTACACCATACAGCTAAACAAACTAACATATTACATAGTATCCCTCTAAAAAATAACTCTGTAGCTGGCATAGACATTTTAGCTTCTGAAGTTTTTGCAATAAACTCCCCAACTGGTCCTGTAGCAAGTCCTGCCATATAAAATAATGTTGCTGCTAGTATTGAACCAACTAAATTTCCAATAAAGCTTACTATCCATACCTTACCAGCTTCACCCCAGGTAACGGACTTATTTAATGATCCTACTGCCATTACAAAGTTATTACCTGTAAATAATTCTGATCCTGCAAAAACAACTAAACTAAGTGCAACTCCAAATGACAATCCCATAACAATTTTAGTTGCAGGTGAACTTGCTGAAGTTAATAATCCCCCTATAGTAAAAATAAGCATAATTCCTAACCCAACATAGATACCTGCTAGCATTGAGCTGATAAAATAACCAATTTTATTTTCTTTTAATAATTGAAATTTTGATTTTGCTGCTAAAGAAACCTTATTTAATTCCTCATTAAACATTTAATTCCCTCCTAAGATTGTTATTATAATAACAAAGTTATGTATAGATTATAAACTTAAACAAAAATAAAAACTGTGATAATTATCACAGTTTCGTAAGTTTTATATATTTTATTTAATTATTTATAATCCTTTGAAGTAATTAGACAGCTTATCTCTATCTTTCACAATTATTTTTCTCCTATCTATAATAATAAGATCATTGTCTTGAAGAATTTTTAAAGCTCTAGAAATTGTTTCTCGAGATGCTCCAAACATATCAGCTAAGTAAGTTATACTAATTTTTAAATCTATCAAAACACCATCTTCAATTTTAACTCCATAATCCTTAGAAAGCTTCCAAAGCTTAGCTGCCACTCTCTTTTCAACTTTAATAGGAGTAGAATTCTTTAATTGTCTATATAACCTTCTTACTTTAATAGTTAATGATGACATTATAATTTTTGTAAGTTCAAAATCTTTTGCCATAACCTCTTGAAATTTTTCCTTATCAAATGCAAGTATTTCTACATTATCAAATGCTTCACAGTTAATTGAAGCAGGTAAATCATCTAGAACAACAGCATTTATTATATCCTCTTCGCCTAAAATAAATATAATTTTCTTTTGAGCTGATTCATTAAGCTTATATAGAGCTACCTTACCCTTGTAAACTATAAATATTTTCTTAATTACTTCTTTATCTCTAAAAATATGCCTTCCCTTTTGATAGCACTTTATTTCACAAATATCAGCTAAATCTTCAATAGAAGATTTAGCTATATTTTTAAATATTTCCATATTACTTATAGCTTCTAAATAAACTTCTCTCATAAAATCACACACTCCTATATAATAAATGAAAAATTAAGAGCTTACTTCATAACCTAATATATCATGAGATGCTTAAAAATGCGAATATAACATAATGATATGTATTAACTTTCCGATTTTTAAATAATTTCGAATACAATTCTAAATTTAAGCTATCTAAGTTGGCTAAATTTTTATAACTCGCTTTGCTCAAACAATAAAAATTCTTAACGCCATCTTAGATATCTTAAATAAGAATTGTAGTTTCTCATTATAATAAAA
>JAHAIU010000058.1 GCA_018372555.1 Clostridium sp. | reverse complement strand
AGAAGGCATCCTTAATGTCAGGAAAAGACTATTGGAAATCGAATAATAGTGAGCGTCTTGGAAAAAGCAGTATGTTTCTAGCTGACGGATCTCATGGAATTAGAAAACAAAAATAGGCATCAGATAAAATAGGTCTGAATACAGGTAATCCATCTACGTGCTTTCCTACTGCAGCAACTATTTCAAATAGTTGGAATGAAGATTTAGCAGAAAAGATAGGAGAACATTTAGGAGCTGAGGCTATTGATCAAAAAATAAATGTATTATTAGGGCCTGCTATAAATATGAAAAGAAATCCTTTATGTGGAAGAAACTTCGAGTATTTTAGTGAAGATCCCTATCTTGCTGGTAAATTAGCAGCAGGTTATATAAGAGGAATTCAATCCAATGGTATAGCAGCATGTGTTAAGCACTTTGCTGTAAATAATCAAGAAGAAAGAAGAATGACAATTGATACTATAGTAGATGAAAGGACTCTTAGAGAAATATATTTAACTGCTTTTGAGATTGCAGTTAAGGAGGGTAAAACTAAGTCTATAATGTCAGCCTATAATAAAGTCAATGGTACATATGCAAACGAAAACATGCATTTAATGAATGATATTCTTCGAAATGAATGGGGATTTAATGGGTGCGTTATAACAGATTGGGGTGGAAGTAATGACCGTATAATAGGGTTATTAGCAGGTAATGAATTAGAAATGCCATCAACAGGTGGTGAAACAAATGAAGAAATAGTACAAGCGATTAGAAGTGGAAGACTTGAAGAAAAAGTGCTGGATCAGTGTGTAGATAGATTATTAGATTTAATACTTACAACAGAAAAGGCACTAAATGAGTCTTATGTGAAGATTAATGTTGAAAAGAATCATAGAGTTGCCCAAAAGGTAGCAGAGGAATCAATAGTATTACTTAAAAATGAAGATAATATACTACCTATTAAACCAAATAAAAAAGTAGCTGTAATAGGAGATTTTGCTAAAGAAGCCAGATATCAGGGAGCAGGATCATCAATAGTAAATCCAACTATACTAGATAATACTCTAGATTGTTTTGAGCAATCAGGAATTGCAAGTGTTGGATATGAACAAGGTTTTGAAAGGTATGGAAAATCAAATAAGAAAATGATTAATAATGCTTGTGAACTGGCTAAGAAGGCAGATGTAATACTTTTATATATTGGGTTAGATGAATATGTAGAAGTTGAAGGCTTAGATAGAAATACTATGAGTATCCCTGAAAATCAATTGGAATTATTAGAAGCATTATATGAGGTTAATCAAAATATTGTGGCTATTATTTCATGTGGCTGTGCATTGGAAATGCCATGGATTAATAAGGTAAAAGGATTACTTCATGGATATTTAGCAGGACAAGCAGGATCAAGATCTATACTTAGAGTTTTGTCAGGAGATGTTAATCCTTCGGGGAAATTAGCGGAGACATATCCTATTAAATATGAAGATACGCCATCTTATAATAACTTCCCAGGAAAAGAAGTTAGTGTAGAGTATAGAGAAGGGCCATATATTGGATATCGTTACTATGATACAGTAAATAAAGAGGTGCTTTTTCCATTTGGGTATGGGTTAAGCTATACAACTTTCGAATACTCAGACATAAAGGTTAATAAAAACTCAGTAACATTTAATCTAAAGAACTCAGGAGATGTTGCTGGAATGGAAGTAGCACAATTATATGTAGGCTGTAAATCAAATGAAATTTTTAGACCCAAAAAAGAATTAAAAGGTTTCGCTAAAGTATTTATCAATGCTGGTGAAACAAAAGAAGTAAAAATATACTTTGATGATAAGACATTTAGATATTTTAATATAAAGACTAATAAATGGGAAATAGAATCAGCTGAATATGAAATAATGATAGGATCTTCAAGTGTTGATATACGATTAATTGATACGCTTTGGGTGGAAGGGACTAATGCAGAAGTACCTTATGATAAAGTGAGCTTACCATCTTATTATAGTGGAGAAATATCTAATGTAGGACTAGAAGAATTTGAAAATCTTATTCAGAAGAAAATTCCTATTAGTACTTGGGATAAAAAACAAGAGCTAGGATATAACGATGCTATTTTACAATGTAAATATGCTAAAAGTATTATTGCAAGAATAATATATTATTTAATGATTTTCATACATTGGCTATTAAAGAAAGTAGGAAAAAGAGATAAAGCTAATATTATGGTAATGTCAATATTTAATATGCCATTTAGAGGGATATCTAGGATGACTGGCGGAATTGTTAATATGCCTATGCTAGATGGTATACTAATGATGGTAAATGGTAAGTTTTTTAGGGGATTAATTAAATTTATACAAGAAAAAAATAACTTAAAAAGGAGTAAAAGAAATAAATGAATACAGAGGCATTAGAATATTTTATTAAAGTTTATGAAAAGAAAAGTGTTACTGCTGCAGCTAAAGATTTATTCATTACTCCTCAAGGTTTAAGTAAGACTATAAAGCAATTAGAAATAGATTTGGAAACAGAATTGTTCTACAGAGGTTCTCGTGGAGTGGAAGCAACAGAATATGGCGAAGTATTATATGCTAGAGCAAAACATATATGTTATCTTGTGGAAGACTTGAAAAAAGAAATTAGTGTTATGAGTGGAAGCAAAGGAGTTTTAAATCTTGTAGTTACCTACTCGGCATCATCAGCCCTACCAGTTAATTTGTTGTTTGGGTTTCCTAAGGAACATAATAATATACAAATGAAATTAAAAGAAGTACCAGATGAATATCATATAGAAGGACTATTTGAAGATGAAGAAGTTGATGTTGGACTAGTTATGGTTAATGAGAAGTTTAACATTTGTGATTATGAATTAATGCTAAAAGGTGAAGTTGTAATAGTTGTTTCTAAGAATCATCATTTAGCACAAAAAGATGAAATTTCAATAATGGAATTGGAGAATGAACCCTTAGTATTAAAGTCAGTGGAAGCTGGAGAAGAGCATAGATTTGTATCAAAATGCCTAGAATGTGGATTTACTCCACAAGTTGAGTATGAAATAGGAAATGTTGTAACAGCACATATGCTATGTAAATCTGATGGACTTGCAGCTGTTTCAGTAGACTATATAGAAGATTCTATTAAGGATGATAAGTTAAAAGTAATAAGATTGAAGGAAAAAATAAATCAAAATATTTATTTAGTTACTAAGAAAAGACCTGTTCAATCTAAGATTGTATCATTATTTAAGAGTTACATAAACCAATATAATAAAAGAATATAATAAAAGAAAATAAACTACTTTATAGAGTAAGTGCTTTTAATAGATTTCTATGCTATTAAAAGCACTTACTCTTTTTATGTAAACTAAAAGTTTATACTTAATAACTTTTAGTTTAGCTAAATTTTTAGTTTACTATCAGAAACTTTTGGCTGATAGAAGTTCAATACTGGATATGATAAAGTTGAATTTGGAAATGAAAAGAATTAACAAATTAAGAAGTATTATATAGGAGAGTGAAATGAATAATTTAGAGTTAGCAAAAGAAATACTTAAAAATGTGGGGGGTGAAAGTAATATACATTCATTAGTACACTGTGTCACAAGATTAAGATTCAAATTAGTCGATAACAATAAAGCAAATAAAGATAACATAAAAAATCTTGAGGGGGTTTTAAGTGTTGTTGAAAGCGGAGGGCAATTTCAAGTTGTAATAGGAAATAAAGTAGGTGAAATTTATAAAGAAATTATGAAACTAACTAATATTACTGATAGAAATGTATCTGATGAAAGTAAAGATATAGATAAAGAAGTAAAAGAAAAGATCAATTTTAAAAGCAAAGTATTAGACTTAATATCATCAGTACTTGCACCTGTGCTAAGTATATTAGCAAGTGTAAGTATTTTAAAAGGAATACTTGCGATATTAGTTTATTTTAATTACATATCAGTTTATAGTGGAACATATCAAATCTTACATGCAATAGAAAATAGTGCACTTTATTTTATGCCTATCTTAATGGGATTAACAGCTGCCAAGAAATTTAAAGCAAATGAATTTATAGCAGTAACTTTAGGAGCTATATTAATTAGTCCAGGAATTATTGAATTCATAAATAAAAATAATGGAATTGATTTCTTATTTATTAATATTAAAGAGATAAATTACGGATTTACATTTATACCAATAATAATATCAGTATGGCTATTATCTAAATTAGAAGAGTTCTTAAATAAGGTAATGAATGAAAATTTAAAACCTTTCTTTATGCCTTTAATTTGTTTAATAGTAATGACACCATTGACTTTTATAATAATTGGACCTATAGCAACAATAGTAACAGGAATAATTGGAAGTAGTTATAATTTTATATATAATCTAAGTCCAATAATTTTAGGTGCTATAGTAGGAGCATTTTGGCAAGTATTAGTTATAAAAGGAGTTCATTGGCTAGCAATGCCAATAATTATCAATAACTTATCTTTATATTGGTTCGATACTATTTTTGCATTTGCTATATGCGGGAGTATAGGACAAGCGGGTTCTGTATTAGGTGTACTTTTGAAATCAAGAGATAAAAATATTAAAAAGGCAGCTTTATCTACAATACCTACAGGATTATTGGGTATAACTGAGCCAACTATATATAAAGTAACATTGAAGTATAAAACACCATTTATATGCGCTTCTATAGCAGGGGCAGTAGGTGGAGCTATTGTAGGATATTCAGGAAGTGCAACTATGGGATATATTATTCCAGGTTTACTAACATTACCTGCATACTTTGGCAAGGGATTTGGAGGATTATTAATAGCAATAATTACATCATATTTATTAGCAGGCATATTATCTTTTATATTGTTCAAAGATTCTAGTGAAAATAAAGATAAAACTATAGATACTAATTTAAAAGAAGATAAAGATATTAAAAATAAAAAAGATGTTAGGTTAGAAGAATTTAAAGATATAGAAATTTTAACAAGCCCAATGAAGGGAGAAATTAAGGATTTATCAGAAGCTGTTGATAAAGTTTTTGCAGAAAAGTCTTTAGGTGATGGAGTAGCAATTGTGCCTTCAGAAGGAAAATTAGTAAGTCCTGTTGATGGGATTGTTTCAGTGGTATTTCCAACTGGACATGCAGTAGCAGTAACCTCTAATAATGGTGTAGAGATATTAATGCATATTGGATTTAATACAGTTTCATTAGATGGTAAGTACTTTAAGGTAATGGTAGCTCAAGATGAAACAGTTAAAAGAGGAGATATACTCGTAGAATTTAATATTGATAAAATCAAAGAAGAAGGACTTGATATTACGACTCCAATGGTAGTAACTAATTCAAGTGAGTATTCTAACATAAGAGCTTTAAATGAAGGATTTGTTAAATATAATGATGATATTTTGACAGTGGAGAATAGTGTCTTGCCAAGTGATTATGACTAAGATTGTTGCCTTAAAAATAGAGTTAATGGTATGAAGAAATAGTATTATAAACTAAAGGTTTACCCCTCCTAACTTTTAGTTTAGGTAAACTTTTGGTTTGCTAGTAGTAACTTTTGGATGATAGTTCTTTTGATGTAAACGTGATACATTAAAAATGAACCTGTTATTTTTACGTATAAATTACAGAAAGTAGAATCAATAAAGTAGGGAGGAAGTAGTTATTTAAACTTAAAACCATTTGTCTTTATAGCTTAATCTAAAACAAACTTTTATCTAAAAGTAAAAGGATATGCAATAATAAATTTTATGAAAATGATTACGGCTAAAAATTTAAAATTGGAGGAATTATAATTATGTCGAATGAAGGTATTATTAAGGTTATAGTTGCAATAGTAGGAGTAATTTCTGTTGCAATCTTAGTAGGCGGATTTATGTGGGCTAAAAAGAACAAGACTGAAAAGAAAAAAGCAAGAAGGGTAAAAGCATCTTTACTGAGCTTAGCATTAGTTGCTATTTTTGTAGCTAACTTTGCTGTTTTTAAATATAACATAGTTATAGAAAGGTATTTAAAGAAATCTTCTATAAGCCAAGAAAACATTGAGGAAGCAAAAAATACGTCTAAAGAACTAACAGAACAAATTCAAGATGAAGGTATGGTTCTGTTAGAAAATAAAAATAAGGCGTTACCATTAAATACTTCAGATGATAAGGAAGTTAATGTAAATATATTTGGGCAATCATCTGTTTCTTTAACTTATGGAGGATCAGGTTCAGGATCTTCAGATGAAAGTGCAAATATTAATTTACAGAAGGGAATTGAAAATGCAGGATTTAAAGTTAATCAGGAGTTAGTTGACTTTTATACCACTCATTTACCTAAGAAGGAAGAAACCAACATATTTAATTTAAATGGTGGTAACTATAATTTAAATGAACCAGAAACTAGTGAATTCACAGATGAGTTACTAAATAATGCAAAAGATTTCTCAGATGTAGCTCTTATAGTCCTTTCACGTAATGGTGGTGAAGGTGGAGACTTACCAATAAGTATGTCAGAATACACTGGAGAAGCGGACAAGCATTACCTTGAAATATCAAAGGCTGAAAGAGAAATGATTGACATGGTTAAGTCAATGGATTTTAAAAAAGTTGTTGTTATTGTTAACTCAAGTAATGCAATGGAGTTAGGGGTATTAGAAGAAGAAGGAATAGATGCTGCTATTTGGATAGGAGGACCAGGATCAACTGGAGCTAATAGTGTTGGTAAAGTACTAGCTGGTACAGTCAATCCATCTGGTAGATTAGTTGATACGTATGCTTATGATTTAACGACCTCGCCAGCATATTATAATGCAGGTGATTTTAAGTATACAAATGCAGAATATACAAAGTTCAATTTTTTCACTGGTCAAAACGTAACCAATCAATATGGTTTTGTAAATTATAATGAAGGTATATATGTAGGATATAGATTTTATGAAACTCGTTTTATAAATAATAAAACAGGTGAATATGATGAAGAAGCATATAATAGTACAGTTCAATATCCATTTGGTTATGGGTTAAGTTATACAAATTTTAAACAAGAAATTGTAGATTACAAGGTTGAAAATGGGAAAATTAAAGTTGATGTAAAAGTAACTAATATTGGAGATAAAGCTGGTAAAGAAGTTGTACAAGTTTATTATACAGCACCATACTACGAAGGCGGAATAGAAAAATCACATGTGGTTTTAGGTGCGTTTGATAAGACAGAAATGCTTGAATCAGGTGCTTCAGAAACTTTAGAACTTGAGTTCAATATTGAAGATATGGCATCTTATGATTACAAAAATGAAAAAGCATATGTACTGGATGAAGGAACATATGAAATTAAGCTTATGAATAATTCTCATGATGTTATAGATTCAAGAGAATATGAGGTTAGTGACAAGGTTGTTTATAATGAAGATAATAAACGTTCATCAGATGATATAGTAGCTACAAACCAATTTGATTATGCTGCTGGAGATTTAAATTATGTATCAAGAGCTAATTGGGAAGGAACCTTACCAACTGAAAGGTCGAAAGATAAGGAAGCTTCAGAAGAAGTTAAACAGGGGCTTTTCAATCCTATAATAGAAAACAACGATGATGATGATGATATAGTTTTTGCGGATAATGGGTTAAAACTTGAAGATTTGATTGGAGCAGATTATGATGACCCGAGATGGGAAAAATTAATAGAACAAATTTCTATAGAAGAAATGGTAAAAGTAATAGCTTTTGGTGGCTTTGGAACTCAAGAAATAAGATCAGTTAGTAAACCTTCAACAACTGATGTTGATGGTCCAGCGGGTGTAAATAATATTTTAGCAGGAAACTCTGGAAATCAGTACAATAGTGAGGTAGTCATTGGATCTACTTGGAACTTAGATCTTGCTTATAAAATGGGGGAATGCTTAAGTAATGAGGCACTAGCTAATAATATATCAGGATTATATGCGCCCGCGGTTAATATTCATAGAACTCCATTTTCAGGTAGAAATTTTGAGTATTATTCTGAGGATCCATTATTATCTGGAAAAGTTGGTGCAACTGTTGTTTCTGCATCAGAAAAAAATGGAGTGTATTGTTATATAAAACATTTTGCATTAAATGATCAAGAAGATAATCGTAGGGGAGTAGCAGTTTGGTCAAATGAGCAGGCAATTCGTGAAATTTACTTAAAGGCATTTGAACTTCCAGTTAAGGAAGGGAAAACTACAGCTATAATGTCTTCTTATAATCGTCTTGGAACTATATGGACTGGAGGAAATTATGATTTATTAACTACAGTTTTACGTGATGAATGGGGTTTTGAAGGAATGGTAGTAAGTGATTATACAGAACCAGATCCACATATGAATCCCGACCAAGCAATAAGAGCAGGTAATGATTTAATGTTAACAGCTATGGGGTCAGAACCAACTGCTGAAAGTACTGAAACTAATACAGGTAAGCAAGCAATGAGAGAAGCTACCAAGAATATACTTTATACAATAGGAAATAGCGCCGCTATGGATATTTATAGTAATGGTGTACCATCTTGGATTTTCTTATTAGCATTTGCTAATATGGCTTTATTAGGTTTGGTGGGACTTGGATTCTATAGAACTATGAATGGTAAGAAAAAGAAGGAGAGAGTATCAAAGTCTTTATAAGTTAAAGATAGTAGAGGATAAATTGCAGTAATAAAAATAATATGTTTTGGCAGTACTTTTATTTAGTGCTGCCAAAATAAAAAAGAGGAAGAGGCTATGAAATATAAAGAATTAATAGGAAAAATGACTCTGGAAGAAAAGGCATCTTTAATGTCAGGTAAAGACTTTTGGCAGACTCAAGAAATAGAACAACTTGGAATAAAAAATATGTTTCTTGCAGACGGACCTCATGGTATTAGAAAACAAACTGCAGCAGCTGATCATTTAGGACTTAATCCAAGTAATCCAGCAACATGTTTTCCAACAGCAGCAACAATAGCAAATAGTTGGAATAAAGAATTATCAGAGAAAATTGGAGAGTATTTAGGAGCAGAAGCTGTCGAAGAAAAAGTAAATGTACTTTTAGGACCTGGAATTAATATGAAAAGGAATCCCTTATGTGGCAGAAATTTTGAATATTTTAGTGAAGATCCATACTTAGCTGGAAAATTAGCTGCAGGATATATAAGGGGAATTCAATCACATGGAATTTCTGCATGTGTTAAGCATTTTGCTGTAAATAATCAAGAAGAAAGCAGAATGGTTATTGATACTATAGTTGATGAAAGAACTCTTAGAGAAGTTTATTTAACAGCATTTGAAATTGCAATTAAAGAAGGAAAACCTAAGACTGTAATGTCTTCTTACAATAAATTAAATGGAACTTATACAAATGAGGATATACATTTAATGAGAGAAATTCTTCGTGATGAATGGGGATTTAATGGATGTGTAGTTACTGACTGGGGTGGTTGTAATGACCGTGTAGAAGGTTTAATTGCTGGTAATGAATTAGAAATGCCAACCACGGATGGTGAAACAAACCAAGATATTATTAAAGCAATAAAAAGTGGAAGAATAAAAGAGGAAGTATTAGATGAATGTGTTGATAGATTACTTGAACTTATATTTGAAACCACAGAAGCTCTAGAAAATTCTCAAATTAAAATTGATAATAAGAAACATCATGAAATGGCACAAAAGGCAGCTGAAGAATCAATAGTGCTTCTTAAAAATGAGGATAAAATTTTACCTATTGCAAGAGAGAAAAAAGTTGCAGTTATAGGTGATTTTGCAAAGGATCCTAGATATCAAGGGGCAGGTTCTTCTGTTGTTAATCCAACTATTATAGATAGTACTACAGATAGTATTAAGGAATTTGGAATTTCATATATTGGATATGAACCAGGTTTTAATAGATATGGGAAAAAGGATAAGAAAAAGATAGATAATGCATGCGCACTTGCTAAAGAAGCTGATATAGTTCTTTTATATATTGGTTTAGATGAGGTTACTGAAGCTGAGGGATTGGATAGACAAAATATGAGAATTCCTCAAAACCAAATAGACTTGTTAAATGAATTATATGAAGTAAATAAAAATATTATAGTTGTATTATCTTGTGGTTCAGCAGTAGAAATGCCATGGATAGATAAAGTAAAAGGATTACTCCACTCATATCTAAGTGGACAAGCAGGAGCAAAGGCTATACTTAGAGTATTAACAGGTGAAGTAAATCCATCAGGGAAGTTGGCAGAAACATATCCATTAAAATATGAGGATACCTCTAGTTTTAAAAACTTTCCAGGAAAAGAAGTAAGCGTAGAATATAGAGAAGGAATATATATTGGATATAGATATTATGACACAATAGGTAAGAAAGTTCTTTTTCCATTTGGATTTGGATTAAGTTATACAAATTTTGAGTATTCAGATATAAAGGTAAATAATGATAAAGTATCATTTAAGATAAAAAATGTTGGGAAAGTTTCAGGAAAGGAAGTTGCTCAATTATATGTAGGATGTAAATCTAAAGAAATATTTAGACCTAAGAAAGAATTAAAAGGCTTTACTAAGATTTCTTTAAATCCTGGAGAAGAAAAAGAAGTAACGATACCTTTGGATGATAAAACATTCCGTTACTTTAATGTAAAAACTAATAAATGGGAAGTTGAGTCAGCAGAGTATGAAATAATGATAGGGGCTTCAAGTGAAGACATAAGACTTACTGATACTATTTCGATACAAGGGATTAATGTGGAACTTCCATATAATAAAAATGAACTTAAATCTTATTATTCAGGAAATGTATATGATGTAAATTTAAATGAATTTGAAAAGCTTCTTGGAAATAAAGTGCCTAATTCAAAATGGGATAGAACAAGGGATATTGGCTATAATGATACTATTGCACAATGTCAGTATGCAAAAGGCTTATTTGCTAGATTTGCTTATAAGATGATAGCTTTCGCACATTGTTTTTTAACAAAGATAGGTAAAAGAGAAACTGCTAATATGATTATGATGTCAGTATATCATATGCCATTTAGAGGAGTTTCAAGAATGACTGGAGGAATTGTTAATATGCCTATGTTAGATGGAATGTTAATGATAGTTAATGGTCATTTCTTTAAAGGATTATCTCACCTATTAAAAGAAAGACGAAAATTAGTGAAATCGAAAAAAATAAAAGTGAGTTCGAACATAGAAATAGCAAGGGAGGTATGAAATTGAATACTGAGAAATTAAAAACAAATAAAATAGTTTCAATGTGGACAAGCTTTAGCGAAAAGCATCCAGGAACAGCACAATTTCTAATATTTTTTATACTTAGTAATGGTATAACAGTATTACAAATGATATTAATGCCAGTGTTAAAGGGTATCTTTGAAAATACATCTCTAATAAATACAAGTTTTCAAGTACTACAAGTTGGACATAACTTTGATGGAAGTGCATATTATGTTTTTAATTATGCAGCAGGTTCTCTTGCTTCAGGTGGAGGAGGAGGTCTTGCTTACTTCCTTGCAGTACAAATATCAATGGCTATTGCTCAAATAATTAATTTCTTTGCACAAAGAAATGTAACATTTAAGTCAAGTAGTAGTATTGGAAAAGCAGCGTTTTGGTACGTAATTGCATATATAATAATTACTATAGGAGCAGCTGCACTTCAAGGTCTTTATAAGGCACCAATATATAACTTATTAATGAATACGTGGGGAATGGGAGCTGCAGGAGAAACAATTGCAGACGTTATTACAATGATAATTAATAGTGCTATTTCATTCTGGGTATTCTTCCCTATATTTAAAGTTATATTTAAGAGTAAATAGGAAGTTTTATAGACTATTATTAGAGATTATAAAGGCTTATGGTTTAATTTAGCTATAAGCCTTTGATATACATATATAAGATATTATTAAATTAAGACGAAATTATAGCATTTAATGAAAAACATTAGAAATATATTTAAATTATAGTATACTTAGATTGAATATTGAAGATTACCAAAGGAGCAATTACTTTCCAATTAGGAGTTCTATCTATTAGATTTAATATAAGAGAAAAGGTAGTGTTGAAAATGAAATTATTGTCAGTAGCAATTCCTTGTTACAATTCGCAAGAGTATATGAAATATTGTATTGAGTCACTTTTACCAGGAGGAGACGACGTGGAAATACTGATAGTAAATGATGGCTCAGTAGATAATACAGGGAAAATTGCAGATGAATATGCTAAAAAGTATCCAAACATAGTAAGAGCTATACATCAAGAAAATGGTGGACATGGTGAAGCAGTAAATACAGGAATAAGAAATGCCACTGGGTTATATTTTAAAGTAGTTGATAGTGATGATTGGGTAGATACAAGAGCATATTTAAAAATATTAGATGTTATAAAAACTTTTTCTACAGAGAAAAAATATGTTGATATGTTAATTAGCAATTTTGTATATGAAAAGGAAAATTCCAAATTTAAAAAGGTTATGAAGTATGATAATGTACTTCCAGAGGGTAAAATTTTTACTTGGGATGATATCGGAACTTTTCGTAAAGGACAATATATTTTAATGCATTCAGTTATATATAGAACTGGTGTGCTAAGAGAATGTGGACTATCACTTCCAAAACATACTTTTTATGTTGATAATTTATTTGTATATTTACCTCTGGAGCATGTTAAGAAGATATTTTATATAAATGTTGAATTTTATAGATATCTTATAGGAAGAGAAGATCAGTCTGTAAATGAAAAAGTTATGATAAAGAGAATAGATCAACAAATAAAAGTTAATAAATTAATGATAGAAAATGTTGATATAGAAAATATAGAAAATAAAAATCTTTATAAATATATGCTTAATTATCTAGAAATTATTACTGCAGTATCAGGGGTATTATTAATACGCTCAGGAACATCAGAGAATTTAAAAAAGAAGAAAGAGCTATGGAAGTATATTAAGGATAAAGATATAAGGCTATACCGTAGACTTAGATATAGATTAATGGGACAACTTATTAATTTACCTGGTTTAATAGGTCGTAAGATTTGTATAGGAATTTATAAAGTATCTCAGTTAGTTGTAGGTTTTAACTGATATAGTAGGAAGGTTTATTATGAGGGATAAATATGATTTTTTAATTGTTGGGGCTGGACTTTATGGATCTGTATTTGCTTATGAAGCAAAAAAACGTGGGAAGACATGTTTAATAATTGATAAACGAGACCATATTGCTGGGAACATTTATACAGAAAATATGGAAGGTATTAATGTGCATAAGTACGGAGCACATATATTCCATACTAATAATAAAGAGGTATGGGACTATGTAAATAACTTTACTGAGTTTAACAGATATACCAATAGTCCTATAGCTAATTATCAAGGAGAAATTTATAACCTTCCTTTTAATATGAATACATTTAGCAAAATGTGGGGTGTAGTAACTCCAGAAGAGGCTAAAGAGGAAATTAGAAAACAATGTAGTGATAATTATGTTGAAAATCCTAAAAATTTAGAAGAGCAAGCAATAAATTTAGTAGGAAAAGATATATATGAAAAATTAATTAAAGGATATACAGAAAAACAATGGGGAAGACCTTGTTCTGAGCTTCCTGCCTTTATAATAAGAAGATTGCCAGTAAGATTTACTTATGATAATAACTATTTTAATGACACTTATCAAGGGATACCAATAGGTGGATATACTAATATGGTTGAAAAAATGATAGATGGCATCGAAGTGAAATTAAATACAGATTATCTTGATAATAAGGATAAGTGGGATGATATGGCTGAAAGAGTAGTTTATACTGGCCCTATAGATGCTTATTTTGATTATAAATTAGGAGTTCTTCAATATAGGAGTATAAGTTTTGAAAATGAAGTGTTAGATATAGAAAATTTTCAAGGAAATGCAGTTGTAAATTATACTGATAAAGAAACTCCATATACACGTATAATTGAACATAAACATTTTGAATTTGGGAATCAACCTAAAACCATTATTAGCAAAGAGTATAGCAAGGAATGGAAAATGGGAGATGAACCATATTATCCTATAAACGATTTAAAAAATAATGAATTATATAATAAATATACTGAACTTGCAAAGGCTGAAGATAATATAATTTTTGGTGGGCGTTTAGCTGAATATAAATATTATGATATGCATAAGGTTATTGAAGCAGCTTTAATGAAAGTAAAAGAAATATTTTTTGATATTTAAATATTCAATAAGAAATTGATGATAAAATAATAAAAGAGGATTCTAAATAACAAAATGGAATCCTCTTTTATTATTTTTATTTTAAAATGTATGAACTTTTTACTAGATAAATATATCTAATAGATAAGAAGAGATGAGGGGGTAAATAGATGTTTGGGTTAAATAAATTAGATTTAGTAGACAAGGCTAAGAAGGGAAATGGAAAAGCCTTTACTAAATTAATAGAAGAAAATATTAAAAGTATATATAGAGTAGCAAAAGGTATTTTAAGTAGTGAAGATGATATAGAAGATGCAATACAAAATACTATTTTAAAGGCGTATTCCAATATTAAGACTTTGAGAAAAGAGGAACTATTTAAAACTTGGCTTATAAAGATTCTTATAAATGAATGCAATAAAATTTATAACTTTAATAAGAAGTGTATAAGTTTAGATAAGGTTATAGAAGAGCAATACAATGATAAATATGAAAATTTAGATTTGAAAATTGCTGTAGATTCATTGCCAGAGGAGTTAAGACTAGTTATAGTATTATTTTATTTTGAAGATTTAAAGATAAGTGAAGTTTCAGAGATTATTGGAATTCCAGAGGGAACTGTTAAATCAAGGCTATCTAGGGCAAAAACTAAAGTTTCTGAAAGTATAAATGGAAAGGAGATAATGTGATTATGGATTTAGATAAAAGCTTAAAGAATATGTATGGTGAAGATGATATTAAGATACCAAATTCATTAAGAGAAAAAGTTGATAAGGTATATAAGGACATAGAATCCAATAGTAAGAAAAAGGTTAGAAAAAATATATTGAAAGCTGCTGGATTAGTTTTTGCATTATTGATAGGAACTAATTTTGTTAAGCCTTCCATTGCAGAAGAAATACCTATAGTTGGTCCAGTACTTAAAGTATTAAATAACAAATGGGGATTAGGAATTAAATATACAGAGAATGGCTTAGTAGTTAAAGAGAACTTTCATACAGAAAATCATATTATTAATATAGAAGCTGTAGATTTTGACGGAGATAATTTATTAGTGGTATACAAAATTGAAAGTAAAA
>JAHAIU010000475.1 GCA_018372555.1 Clostridium sp. | reverse complement strand
TTTAACATTAGGTGTAACATTATATTATAATCAGTTGCATAAAATTAAAAAAGAATTTTCAAATTTAGAAAAGAGGTATGAAGATGAGCAAGAAAAAAATATATGCTCCTAGAGGATTTAAATATATAAAATTTTCAACTATTGAAATGGTTGAGGTTAGGAGTATAAATAAGAATGATTAAAGATGTTATTTTTCAGTTAATTGATAAGAAAGATTTTTTTCTAAATCTTTTATTAGAGCATTTAGAGATATCTATAATATCTATAGTTATAGCAACTATAATTGGGTTGATTTTAGGGATTTTAATTAGTGAGTATGAGAAAAGTTCAAAAATAGTTCTTGGAATAATAAATTTTATTTACACTATTCCATCAATTTCACTTTTAGGATTCTTAATTCCACTATCAGGAATAGGAAATACTACTGCTATTATAGCTTTAACTATTTATGCTTTATTACCAATGGTACGTAATACCCATACTGGTATAACTAATATTGATAATAAAGTATTAGAGGCTGCAAAGGGGATGGGGAGTACTAATTTTCAAATTTTATATAAAATAAAACTTCCTTTAGCTATGCCAGTTATAATAACAGGATTACGTAGTATGGCAACTATGACTATTGCATTAGCAGGTATTGCATCCTTTATAGGAGCAGGAGGACTTGGAGTTGCTATTTATAGAGGAATAACAACTAATAATGCAGCCTTAACGATAGCAGGAAGTTTACTTATTGCTATTTTAGCTATAGTAGTGGACATGCTATTAAGTTTAATTACTAGATTTTCTAAGAAGAATATTAGAAAAAATAAAAAAATAAAATGGGTAGCATTAGTTGTGATAATTGTTTTAGTTGCTTCATTAGTAGGAAGAGGCATAGGTAAAAAAGCAGATATTAAAACTATTAATATTGCAACAAAACCTATGACAGAACAATATATAATTGGATCAATATTAAAAGAAACTATTGAGGATAAAACAGATTTAAATGTAAATATAATTCAAGGTGTAGGTGGTGGAACATCCAATATTATGCCTGGTATGGAAAATAAAGAATTTGATATGTATCCAGAATATACTTCAACTGGATGGAATATGGTTCTAAAACATGATGGAGTATATGATGAATCTATGTATGAAGAATTAAAAAAAGAGTACCTAGAAAAGTATAATTATATTTGGACAGGTAACTTTGGATTTAATGACTCTTATGGTCTGGCTGTTAAGAAAGATATATCTGAAAAGTATAATTTAAAAACATATTCTGACCTTGCAAAAGTATCTGATAAGTTAATATTTGGTGCTGAATATGATTTTTATGAAAGACCAGATGGATATAATAGTTTTGCTGAAACTTATGGATTTAACTTTAAAAGTACAGTGGATTTAGATATTGGATTAAAATATTCTGCAATTAATGAAGGTAAGGTAGATGTTATGAATATTTTCACAACAGATGGACAACTTTCTGTTTCAGATGTTGTAGTTTTAGAAGATGATAAACAGTTCTTCTCTTCAGCTATGGCAGTTATGGTCGTAAGAGGTGAAATTTTAGATGCTTATCCAGAATTAAATGAAGTACTA
>JAHAIU010000057.1 GCA_018372555.1 Clostridium sp. | reverse complement strand
TTATTTATAGATGATCTTAATAATTTATGGATTGGAACTGATGATGGAGGTGTAAATAAGCTTGATTTAGATACATATACTATTGAAAGCTACACTCATGATGAGAATAATCCTAATTCAATTGCTGGAAATTCAATAAGATATATTTTAAAGGATAGTCGAGATATTCTCTGGTTTGGAACTGATAATGGATTAAGCAGAATGGATAAGGGTAGTACAGAGTTTGTTAATTATGAATCAAATGTTTTTGATAATCAAAGTTTAGTTAGCAATGATATATTAAGCTTATTTGAGGATGAATCTGGAACCATATGGGTAGGTACATATGATGGTATTAGCTTGTTTAATATGGAGGCAGCTTTCAAAAATTATAGAAATAATCCTATGGAAACTAATTCATTAAGCAGTAATATGATGGCAGGTATATATGAGGATAATGAGGGCCTTCTTTGGGTAGGAACAGTAAGTGAAGGTATAAATGTTATTGATAGAAAAAATGGTAAATTCATAAGACATCAGAGCTCAGATAATGATAATTCATTAAGCAACAATAATATTAGGGATATAACAGGAATAGACAATGAAATATGGATAGCTACAGAAGAGGGTTTAGCAAAATATGATAAAAATACAAAAAAATTCACAGATTATTTCCAAGGAAATGATAAGAACTCATTAATCTCTAATGATATAAGAAGTCTTTATATAGATGATAAGGGAATTCTATGGATTGCAACAAAAGATGGAATATGTAGTTTTGATAGAGATAAGAAGTTTACATCTTATAGGGAGTTATTTTTAAAGAATGGAATAAGAGAAACCATGTTTTCAGATATAATTCAAGATAAAGATGGGGTATTTTGGATTGCATCCACCCTAAATGGGGGATTAATAAGCATGGATATAGATACTGATGAAGTTAAGATTTATAGAAATAATGAAGAGGATGATAAAAGTATAAGCTTTAATGCAATTAAATCTATAGCAGTAGATAGTGAAAATAATATTTGGATAGGAACACAATATGGACTCAATAAGTTAGATAAAGAAAGAAAAAATTTTACTAGATATACTGAAGAGGATGGACTAGCAAATAACTTTATTTATGGTGTGTTAGTTGATGAAGATGACAATGTATGGATGAGTACCAATAGTGGAATATCTAAGTTTGATATTACGAATGGAAAATTTATTAATTATGATGTAACTGATGGCCTTCAAGGTAATGAATTTAATGGATTTTCTTATTATAAAAATAAGAGTGGTGAAATGTTTTTTGGTGGTGTTAATGGACTAACATACTTTAATCCATTAGAGCTTAAGGAACAAAGTTATTTACCAAAAGTTCAAATAGATAGTATATATAGCAATGAGAATGAGTATATAGAATTTGAAAATATTAATTTGAGTTATAAAAATAGTAATATACAATTTAATTTCTTTTTACCTGACTATAGAAATGTAGTGAAAATTCAATATGCATATAAATTAGCAGGGCTTGATGAAGAATGGGTAATGGCTGAAAATAGGAATTATGCAAGCTATACTAATTTAGATGCTGGAACATACACATTTATGGTGAAAGCAAGAAACAAATCAGGAGATTGGAGTGATCCTGAAACTGTTACATTTACTGTAAGGCAAAAGCCATGGAAGACACCTTTAGCTTATATAACTTATGGAATTACACTATTTTTAGTAATATATTTAATCTGGAATAGGGTTAAGATACTAGATAGTCTAGTTGATCAAAGAACCTATGAGTTAAATAATAAGCTTAAAGAGAATAAGGAGCTTTATGATAAGCTAATTACAATTGAAAAATATAAAAATAATTACTTTGTTAACTTATCACATGAATTAAGGACACCTTTAAATGTAATTATTTCTATTGAACAGCTTTTATCCAAGTTGAGTAAGGATAAAAAGGAAGTTTCCAAGGAAAAATTAGAATATTATATGAGTACTTTAAGAAGAAATTCAGACAGACTACTTAATTTAATAAATAATATTATAGATACTTCTAAAATAGAATCAGGTTCATATAAGCTTATAATAAAAGAACATGACATAGTATATTTAGTAGAAGAAATAGTATTGTCAATGAAGGATTATATCGAAGCAAATGGTATAGAGTTAATTATAGACCCTGATGTTGAAGAAAAGATTATAGAATGTGATAAAAATGAAATAGAAAAGTGTGTAATAAATTTAGTTGGAAATGCAATTAAGTTTACAGAAGAAGGCGGAAAGATAGAAGTAAAGATTGCTGATCTTGGGGATAGTGTTAGGATTTCCATTAAAGATACAGGTATAGGAATAGATAAATCCCACTATGAATCCATATTTGATAGATTTGGACAAGCATATAATAATATATCAGAAGAATATGGAGGTAGTGGATTAGGATTAACATTAACAAAACAGTTAGTAACATTACATAATGGAAGTATATATGTAAAAAGTGAAGTTGGAGTAGGTAGTGAATTTATCATTATATTACCAGTAAAGCAAGGTTAGTTATAAGTTGACAGTGCAATTATACAGTGTTATTATTTTCTTAAGAAAAGGTAGATTGTTACTGAAGTTAGGTAATACCTAGATTGGGATAGAGGTTTTGTCCTAATTTAGGTATTTTATTTTTTTAAAGCAAGGAGACGGAGAAATGATAGTAGAGAAAATATTGAACAATAATGTAGTTGTATCAATAGATCCTAATACGAAAAAAGAAGTTATTATTATGGGATCTGGAATTGCTTTTAATAGAGGGGTAGGTCAAGAAATTCAGGAAGATAAGATAGAAAAAGTATTTGTAATAGATGATAAAAGAATGGGGAATAAGATAAAGAAGCTTATAAATCAAATTCCCGATGGAATCTTTGAACTTGCTCATAAAATAATAGTGTATTCTAAAAAAGAATTAAATAGGAAACTAGATAATCAAATTTATATATCATTAGCTGATCACATATCCTTTGCTATAAAACGTTATAGAAATAATGTTCAGATAAAAAATGACTTGTTGGATGAAATAAGAAGAATTCATAGAGATGAATTTAAAGTAGCTTTATGGGCAGTAGAGCATTTAAATAATAAGCTTAAAATAAATCTACCTGAGGATGAAGCAGGATTTATTGCCCTTCATTTAGTAAATGCAAGCTATAAGGAAACAGCAAAAGAATCCATGATTACTACTAAGATAGTTAAAGGTGTTTTAAATATAATTAGATATTATTACTCTGTTGAATTTAATGAGGATGATTTAAATTATGATAGATTATTAACTCACTTAAAGTATTTTGCTAAGAGAGTAGTATCAAATAATCAAAATAAAGAAGGTAATGGAGAATTTTTAGAAATAGCTAAGAATAGTTATAGCGAAGCTTACGACTGTGCAGAAAAGATAAAGGAGTATATAGAGGCAAATTATGATTATATAGTAAATAAGGATGAGCTAGTATACTTAACAATGCATATTCATAGAGTTATATCTGTTTTAAGAATCCAAGTCTAATATATATAAAGTTTTAGAATGCCTATAATGGATAAATATTATATATAGGTGTTCTTTTTTTAGTGTAATTTTGAATTTAGAAAGATTTCATAATAAAAGATAGTATAATAATTTTTTTGTGTAATTTCAAAATTAGATTTCATAAATAAATAGGAGGATAAAATGAGAATAGTAACCTTACTAAAAAAATCATTTGGTGTATTGCAAAGAATAGGAAAATCTTTAACATTACCTATAGCTCTGTTACCTGTAGCAGGAATATTAATGGGATTAGGTACATTACTTGAAAATCAATATATACTAAATACTTTGCCAATATTATCAAATGATGGCTTTCAACTTATAGCCAATATTATGTCATCAGCTGGTAGTATAGTATTTGATAACTTACCATTATTATTTGCTGTAGGAGTTGCAATTGGAATGTCTTCAGGAGATGGAGTAGCAGCCCTTGCAGCTATAGTAGGATTTTTAGTAATGAATATGACTACTGGAATAATGGCAGGTGTAGATATAAGTGAGGTTGGAACCAATCCAATGTATGCTAATGTTTTAGGAATACCTACTCTTCCAACAGGAGTATTTGGAGGAATTTTAGTTGGAACAACATCTGCAATTATATATGAAAGATTTCATAATATAAGGTTACCAGAATTTTTAGGATTCTTTTCAGGGAAAAGATTTGTACCAGTAATAGCAGCTATTTCAGGATTAATGCTTGGAATAATATTAGCTATAATATGGCCTCCTATCCAAGGTGGATTATTGAATTTTTCTAGATATATGATAGGAACAAACGAAACAGTATCAGCTTTTATTTTTGGATTAATAGAAAGAGCCTTAATACCTTTTGGACTTCATCACATATGGTATACTCCATTTTGGTATCAATTTGGAGAGTATGTTAATTCAGCTGGACAACTAGTAGTTGGAGACCAAGCAATATTTTTCGCTCAATTAAAGGATGGGGTTGAATTTACAGCAGGTACTTTTATGACTGGAAAGTTCCCTTTTATGATGTTTGGAATACCAGCAGCAGCACTTGCTATGTATAATGAAGCTTATGATAGTAAGAAGAAAGTAGTAGCTGGAGTACTACTTAGTGGGGCTTTAACATCTCTTATAACTGGAATAACAGAACCTATAGAGTTTATGTTTTTATTTGTAGCACCATTATTATTTGCAGTTCATTGTGTCTTTGCAGGTCTATCCTTTATGTTAATGCAACTTTTAAATGTAAAAATTGCTGTAACTTTTTCAGGTGGATTAATAGATTTTATTCTTCTTGGAGTAATTCCTAATAGAACTAATTGGTGGTGGGTTCTAATTATAGGAGTAGCATTTTTTGTAATATATTATTTTGGCTTTAGATTTATAATAAGGAAGTTAGACTTAAGAACTCCTGGTAGAGAAGAGGAGGAAGAAGATATCAATATAGATATATCTGATGGAACTTTAGCAGCTGAAGTATTAAAGGCCTTAGGGGGAGCTAAAAACATAAAATACTTAGATTCCTGTATAACAAGGTTAAGAGTAACTGTAAAAAAGCTATCTTTAGTAGATAAAACTAAATTAAGGTCTCTTGGAGCTGTAGATTTTATGACTATTGGCAATAATATTCAATCTGTTTTTGGACCAAAATCAGATATGTTAAAAGAGCAAATAAAGGATATAATGAATGGTAAGGAAATAATAGTTAAAAAGAAAAAAGAAATAAAAGAAATTGAAAGTGGAATTAAAACTAAAGAAGAAATATATATTCCTATTTCAGGTAAGATTATAAGATTAGAAGAGGTTCCTGATGAAATTTTTTCTATGAAGTTAATTGGCGATGGTTTTGCTATAGACCCAAGTGAAAATATATTAAAATCACCTGTAAAAGGTATGATAATAACTCTATCAAAGGAAATGCATTCAGTAACTATTAGAACTCTTGAAGGGTTCGATATATTAATTCATATAGGTATAGATAGTTTAAAATTAAAAGGAAAAGGCTTTAAAGCTTTTGTTCAAGAAGGAGATATAGTTAAGCCAGGTGATGATTTAATTGAATTTTCACTTGAGGTATTAATAAATGAAGCTAAATCGCAAGTTATACCAGTAATTTTTAAAGGACTAAGTAAAGATAAATTTATTTATTTCAAAAATAATACCGGAGTTTCTTCAGGAGAAGTGAATAAGGTGGAAATACATGAGAAAGATAAGAATAATATAATCGAAAATGGAAAGTAATTAAATTATGTTTTAAATTTCTAATATTTTATTAAAATAATCCTATTAACTTTTAAGTTTATAAGACTATTGATATAAGGAATTAATTGGAGCATAGATATTATTCGAAAGTGAGGAATTTATGGATAGTAAAAAAAATGAAGTTTTATATAACTTTTATACAAAGGGAGAAGAAATAGCAAATGCAGTGACTCATGGAGTTGGAGCTATACTTGCAATAGTAGGAAGTGTATTTTTAATTATTGCTGCAGCAAAAACTAAAAACGGATATGCTTTAACAGGTGTATGGGTATATTGTATTTCTTTAATAATATTATATTTAGGATCTACTTTATACCATAGTATTCCAGGGAAGATGGTAAAAAGAGTACTTAGGATATTAGATCATGCATCTATATATCTTTTAATAGCAGGAACTTATACTCCAATTATTTTAATATTAATGAATAGTGATAAAAAATCAATGCAATTATTACTAGTAATATGGGGAATCGCTTTGCTTGGAATAATATTCAAAGCTTTTTGGGTAGATAGATTTAATCTATTTTCAACTATTCTCTACATTTTAATGGGATGGATAATTGTAATTAATATTAAAACTGTACTTCTTCTAGTACCATTTAATATTTTATTCTTTATAGTACTAGGTGGAATAGCATATACAGTTGGATGTATATTTTATGCAGCAGATAAAATGCCCTACAATCATTTTATATGGCATTTATTTGTCCTTGCAGGCAGCGCATTACACTATGTTGCCATATTCTTAGGAATCCTCTATATATAGTTATAAGGAAATTCGAAGTTTTCTTTAATTAAAGAATGAAAGAGTTTATATAAAAAATCTCAACGCACTAAATAATAGTTGAAATTCAGCTCGTCTGAATTTCTTCCTTTAGTAGGCTTTCATCCACAAATTTAAATTATTCAAGGAGTTTTTAACATATTGTGCGTAAGACGACTTGGAGCTGGCGACGGAGTCCGAGCATAATATGTTAAAAACTCCTACGAAATTTAAAAAATAGTGCTAACTAATCCATGAATTACTAGGAATATAAAAACAAGCTGTGGTTAAGATAATAGTGTAAACATCAAAGCTTTAAATAAAAATTATTAAAAGCTGTTTACGAATTAATCAGCCAAAGGAGGAATTACAAATGGCAAAAACATTAGTTCCAGAAGCAAAAAAAGGATTAAGCGCATTCAAGAATGAAGTTGCAGCAGAGTTAGGTGTTCCATTTAGTGAATACAATGGAAACTTATCATCAAAACAATGTGGTTCCGTTGGTGGAGAAATGGTAAAAAGAATGGTGGAACAATACGAAAATTCAATAAAGTAATCCAAGAATCGTATTAGTAACTAAGGTAATTAATAGGATGGATATACCGCCAAAGAATTTAGTAGTTACACCGTTCTAAAAGGGAGAAGCTTTTTTGTAATAAAAGTAAATTTTATTACAAAAGGCTTCTTTCTTTTTGTGTAATTAAATATATTTATATATGATAAAAAGTATAGTAATTTGATGAAATAGTGAGATAACTTAATTTAATAAGGCTATTTGGAGGTATATGAACTAAAATTAAAATAGCAAAGGAGACTGTATTAGTGTACTATATTATTAATACACTAATACAGAATGAAAGGAGATAAAATTTGTGCTTGAGTTAAATTCTAAAGAGCCTATATATCTTCAAATTATTGCATATATGAAAAAGAAAATAGTATCAGGGGAGTTAAAGGGAGGAGAAAGAATTTTGTCAGTAAGAGAATATGCCAGTGAAATAAAGGTTAATCCAAATACTATACAAAAGGTCTATTCTGAACTAGAAAATCAAAACTTAATATACACTCAAAGAGGAATAGGAAAGTTTGTTACTGAAGATGAAAATACAGTAAATAATTTAAGACAAGAATTATTTAATGAAGCTATAGATAAATTTATTGAAGATTCGAGGGTGCTAGGTTTTACCAAAGATAAAATTATAGAGATAATATCTGAGAGATATTCGGAGGAGTAATATGAGTAAAGTTTTAGAAGTCAATAATGTTTACAAAAGAATAAAAGGAAAATCAATTTTAAATGGTGTTACATTAAGTGTTGAACAAGGAAGAGTTCTCGGTATTATGGGCCCTAATGGGCAAGGAAAAACAACATTATTAAATGTAATACAAGGTTTTTTGAAAGCTGATAAGGGTGACATTGTTATAGATGGAGTAGCTATAAATACAAATTCTAAAGAAAGTATTGCTTATTTACAAGATAAAAATATTTTTCCTAAAGCAATGAAGATAAAAGAAGCTATTACTTTGTATGGAAATTTTTTTGAAGATTTTAATGTTGAAAAAATGAATTATTATTTGGAGTTTATGAATTTAGATAGAAATTCTAGAATTAAAGATTTATCAAAGGGAATGAGTGAAAAATTTAATTTATCATTAGTTCTAAGTAGAAAAGCTAAATTATATTTATTAGATGAGCCTATTTCAGGTGTAGACCCTGTATCTAGAGAAAAAATATTAGATGCAATATTAGAGAATCTTTCTGAAGAAAGTTCTATGATTATCACAACACATTATATTGGGGAACTAGAAAGAATATTTGACAATGTTGCCTTTTTAGGAGATGGAAGGATCATAGAATATGATGAAGCTGAAAACTTAAGAGCAAAGTATAATGCTTCTATAGATGAAGTTTATAGAAAAATATTTTCTGAATAAAGATAAGGGGTAATAATATGAAAAATATAATTAATATAATCAAATATAACTTTGCTAAATATAATATGGGAGCAGGAAAAGTTTTCTATATTATCGGACTTATATTAATTTTATTAGTTAATATAAGCACTTTTACAAGAATACCTTATGTATCTGAGATACTTTCTTTTATAAATATAGGCTTTGTAGCAACATTCTTAGCAGTGAATTTTATAACATCAATAGTAATTTTTTATAAGCAGGTTTCTAGAGATGAAGGAAGGCTTATATTTACTTTTCCAATTAAAGCTTGGGAGTTTATTATCGCTAAATTTATTGAATTTATAATAATTCAAGGTGGGTTTGCGTTGATAGTTTGCTTATTTTCTTTAATATCAGCAAATTCAGTATCTAGCCTGGTAAGACTAGTAAGTATTTCTACAGCCTTTGGAACTATTGTAGCATATATATTTATATCTTCTTTTATAGTTATTTTTTCATCTTATTTTAATAATGCTGTTTTAGTAACCTTAGCTGTAATATTTGGTGGGGGATTTATACAAAGTATAGTTGAAGGAGTTATATGGGCAGTTACAAGAGTATTTCCTTATGTTTATATGAGGGTTGGAACTTTTATTGAAGTAGATATTATTAATACCTTATTAAGCCTGGTATGGACAGGAGTACTAGTTTATATGGCAATATATCATCTAGATAAGAAGCTAGATATAATTTAGGGGGAATTGATATGAAAAATGTATTAAAAATAATAATAGCATTATCTTTAGCTACTACACTTACAAGCTGTGGAATTTCTTTTGGAGTAGAGAGTAGAAGATCTTCAAATTGGTCATCAGATTCATCTTCAAATTCAACTAGGGAAGAAGTGAACTTAAGTGAAGATATAAGTGATGTTAATAAAATTAATATGAAAATTGATGTAAGTGATTTAAAGGTAATTTATCATGATGGAAGTAATGTTGAAATAACTGGGGAATTAAGCAGTTATTCTAGGGGAATAGATTTAAATAAAAGTGGAAGTACTTTTGAAATAGTAGAAGAAGCAAAGAAATCTACGAACTTAGGATCTAATAATTATAGTGAGCTTCTTGTAAAAATACCTAGAAGTTTTAATGGTGATTTAAAATTAGAATTTGGGGTAGGAAATTTTAATGTTAGTGATTTAGTATTAAATAATGTTGAAGTTGAGGCTGGAGTAGGAGACGTAAGCTTAGATGGAATAAGTTTTAATAGTTTAGATTTAGAAAGTGGGGTTGGAGCTGTTTCTTTAATTACTAAGGAAAAGACAGGAGACATTTATATAAGTGGTGGTGTAGGTGAAGTTGATGTTGAACTTGGAAATATCAATGGAAATCTTAAGTTTGAAGGTGGAGTAGGCAGTGCAGATTTTAAAGTCCCTGTAGATGCACCTATTAGTATTAATAGTAAATCAGGATTAGGAGATGCAAATATTAAGGCTAAAACATCTAATGAAGGAAAATATACCTTTGACTTAGAAGTTGGACTTGGAAGCGTAACTGTTAGAAATTAAAGATTAATAGTCTTTAGGTAATTAAATAAGAGATTAAAAAGAATGAAGGAATGGAAGAATGAAGGAGTTTTTACTTAACATTTTTTCATTCTTTCATTTTTTCATTCCTTAATTAAAGGGGTGTGTTCTTATTGTATAAAGAACTAAAGAATGATAAAATAGAACAAAAGTTCGTTAGAAATTAAGGTGATGAAATGAAAAAAGTTAAGATATTACAAGCTGGAGATTTGCATTTTGATACGCCATTTAAAGATTTAGATAAAAATATATCTGCTGTAAGTAAGGAAGAATTATTAGAAGTTTTTAGAAGAATTATTGACATTGCAATAGAGGAAACTGTGGATATCTTATTATTAACTGGTGATATTTTTGATAATATGACAGTAAATAAGAAGACTCTTATATTTATAAAAAATCAATTAGAGAGACTTAATAAAATAAAGGTATTTATTTCACCAGGAAATCATGACCCTTATTTTGCAAAGTCCTTTTATAAAATCATTAGCTGGCCAGACAATGTTTATATATTTAAAGGTGGCTTAGAAAGTGTATTATTAGAGGAATTTAATTTAGCTATATGGGGAGCTGCCTTTAATAGTCATCATGTAAGAGACAGTTTAATTAAAGATATAAGAATAGATGAAAAATATACAAATATTATGGTTATTCATGGTGATATATCTAATACTGAACAAGGTAATGAGTATAACCCTATTACATCAAAGGATATTAGGGATAGTAAGCTTGATTATATAGCTATTGGTCATAGACATAACTTTAGTGGAATACTTAGAGAAGGAAATACTTTTTATGGTTATGCAGGATGTCCTCAAGGAAGAGGCTTTGATGAGTTAGAGGATAAGGGAATTATAATAGGTGAAGTAAGTAAGGGATCTGTAAACTTAGAATTTTTAAGGACCTCTAAGAGAAATTACTATATAAGAGAAATAGATATAAGTAATTTAGAAGGATACCATGAAATTAGAGAGAAAATACTCTCTTCAATTTCTGAAGAAGAAAGAAAAAATAACTTCTATAAAATAATAATAAAAGGCGAAGTAGATACTTATTTAAGAATTAATGAAGAAGTAATATTACAGAATATTAAAGATGATTTCTATTATGTAAAGGTAATTGACAAGACAGATATTAAGTTAAACTTCGATGAAATAGCTAAGGATTATTCTATTAAAGGAGTTTTTGCTAAGAAGCTTTTAGAGCAAATTCAAGAAGAGGAATCTGAAAAAGAAGTATTAAAAATGGCACTAAAGCTTGGAATACAATCTTTATCACAGGAGGAAGTGAATTTAAATGATTATAAATAAATTAAATATTATTTCCTTTGGTGGGTTAAAGGATAAAGTAATAGAATTAACAGAGAATGTTAATTTAATATATGGAGAAAATGAAAAAGGAAAAAGTACTATTCAAAACTTTATTAGAATTTGGCTTTATGGAATGAATTCTAAAAGAACAAAAGATATCAAAAGTAATGATAGACTTAGGTTTATGCCTATAACTGGAGAGAAGATAAGAGGTGAACTTTATATAACTCATAATAATAGAAGTTATATAATTAGTCGTAGTTTTGGAGTAACTAAGAAGGAAGATACTTCTGAAATTATTGATTTTGAAACTGGAGAGGAAATATTAGATATTCCTAAAGATGAACCAGGAAGGTATTTTTTTAATGTAAATTCTCAAACCTTTTATAAAACATTATTTATTAATCAGTTAGGTGTATCAATATCTAGGGATAAAGAAGAAGAAATAATAGATAAGGCGGCAAATTTACTAAATAGTGATAGTGATAATGTATCAGTACAAAAAGCTCTTGAAAAGCTTGAAGCTATAAAAAAGTCTATAACTACACCAAGGAAAACTGGAGAGTTGGATCTTTTAAGAAATAAGCTTGAAGCATTAAATACTGAAAGATATGAAGGATATAGATTATCAAAAGAAAATATAGATAAGGAAGAACTTTTAATATCATTAAGAGAAAGAAGAAAAGAAACTAGAAGAGAGATAAATAATCTAGATATTTATAAAAAATATATAAAGAAAGTAAAGCTTCGTAAGGAATATGAAGATATAACCGAGTATTTAAGAAAAAAAGAAGAACTAAAATTAAAAGAAAAATCAATAGAAAAGAGTATTTCATCAAGAAGTGGAATAATTGATGAGGGAATAATAAGTGATATAAAAAATGAAAATTCCCTATACTTAAGCTTATTAGATATGAAGGCTGAAGAAGAAAGAAGATTAAAAGAAAATAAAGAAATGTATTCTAATACTATGGAAAGTTTTAAAGGCTTATCTTTTATAGATGGTTTAACTAGTGAAGAAAAAAATAAGTTTATAAAGGCAACTATGGAGAGGGATGCATTAAAAGAAAAAATAGATACATTTGAAGCTTTAAATAAGTCTATTAAAGAAATAAAAAAAGATATAGGAAATAAAGAAAAGTTAATAGGAGAGTCTATAAATTTTAAGGACGTTAGAGAAGAAATTAGAGATGTTTTAATTAAATATGAGGAAAAATTAAAAGAGCTTAAGTTTAAGGCAGAAAGTTATAATAATAAAGAAGAAGTTAGTAGTTCTATAGGTAGTTCTAAAGGACTTACTTATTTAGCAGTATTATTAGTTATTATTTCAGCTTTACTTATTATCTTTAAGGTAAATATTTTTATTTCAATAGGATTATTAGGGGCATTAGCCTTAGTTTTATTTAGAATAATATCATTAAAACTTAATTCTAATAGTAAGGACAATGTTAATATTAGTATTAAAAAATTAAAAGATGAAATAGAAGATTTAGAAAGAGAAATATTTAAATATACTAAATTAGTTTCAGCTAGCTCCTATGAAAACTTTATTAAGAAGTTAAAGCTTTTTGATGATTATAATTTATATGTTGAAAAGCAAAATTTAAAGATAAGAGAAAAGGAAGCTCAGATAAGTGTATTAAATATAGACATTGCTAAAGAAAATTATTTAATTAATGAAAAGTATATAAATAATATGTTAGAAGCTTCTGAGGCTAGGGATATAAGTGAAGTTATACTTATGTTTGCGAAGTATGAGGAAGTAAATAAGGAAGTGTTAGCTTTAAAAATAGATATAGAAAAAGAAGAAAAGTCAATTGAGAAATTAAGCAATGAATTAAGTATTAGAGAAAAGAGAATAAGGGAAAGACTAGATAATATTGGGCTTTCTGATATAGAATTATCTGAAGTAGAAGAAAAATTATTAGAGCTAAAGGAAAAGCTTAAACAAAGAGAAGATATATTAAAAAGCTTAGAAAGTATAAATGCTGCTTATGAAGCATTAACTAAAGATAAGGATATAGAGTCTATAAAAGAAGAGCTTAAAGATATAATTAATGAAAATATTAATTACTCTTATTCATCAGAAGAAGAGATAGATAATCAAGTTTCTATAAAATCTAATGAATTAATAGAAATAGAAAAAGAAATAAAGGATGTTGAAAATTATTTAAATAATAGATTTATAGGAAAGAGGACAATACCTCAAATTGAAGAAGAAATAAATGAAGTTAAAGAGAAAGTAAAGAAGCTAGAACTACTTTTAAAAGCTTGTGAAATAGCAATTGAGAATATGAATGAAACTATAAGAGAAGTTAGAGGAAACTTTGGAAGTGTTTTAAACTCTAATGTTATAGACTACTTTAAAAAGATAACTAATAATGAATATAGCGATGTTATGGTAGCAGATTCTTATGATATGAAAGTAAGAAAAGGAAAAGAAATACTTCCAGGAGGAGCATTAAGTAATGGAACTAATGATCAGCTATACTTATCTTTAAGACTTTCATTTATTGATATGATTTATAAGGGGGTAGAATATCCTCTTATAGTAGATGAGGCCTTTGTTCAATATGATGATTTTAGAATAGAAAGAGCATTAGATATGCTGCTTAGCACTGATTTTGCTCAGCTAATTATATTTACATGTCAGCAAAGAGAAGAAAATATATTTAATAATAGGAAAGTTAAATTCAATTATATTAAATTATAATAATGGGAATAATAGTATTGACAAGAAGAGGCAAAGATTATAGAATTATATTAGAAAATGCAAATCATTTGCAAAAGAGGTGTAATATGAAGAAAAAAATTATAAGCCTTGGGTTTATATTAGTACTATTATTTTCATTATCAGCATGTGAAAGTAAGGATTTAGAAAAAAATGATGGAGAAAGATTAAGAGTTGGAGTAACTATTAATCCACTTAAAGATTTTGCTGAAGCAATAGGTGGAGATAAGGTAGAAGTTTTTTCTATAATTCCAGATGGTAGTGATGCTCACAGCTTCGATCCAAAACCTAAAGACCTAAAGGATTTAATAAATACAGATATGTTTTTATATAATGGTCTTGGAATGGAAGAGTGGATAGACTCAGTATTAGGAACTATTGAAGGAAAAGATATAAAAATAGTTGAAACTAGCAAAAATATAGATGCTATGAACATATCAGAAGAAGATGACCATTCTCATGAAGAGATACATGAAGAATCTTCAGAAGAACATAATCATGGAGGAAATGACCCCCATGTTTGGCTTAGCTTAAATGATGCAATAAAGCAAGCAGAAAACATAAAAGAGGCTTTTATTGAAGTAGATCCAGACAATAAAAACTATTATGAAGAGAACTTTGAGAAATTAAAAAAAGAGTTTACAGACTTAAATAATGAATATGTTAATAAGTTTAATACTTTAACTAACAAGGATTTTGTAACTGGACATGCAGCCTTTGGATATCTTTGTAGAGACTTTGGTCTAACTCAAAAAAGTATAGCTGATGTTTTTGGAGAAGGTGAATTAACTCCTAAGAACTTAGAAGCTTTAATTAATTACTCTAAGACTAATAATGTAAAAACTATATTTAGTGAAGCTACAGCAAGTGAAAAAGAAGCTGAGACATTAGCTAAAGAAGTGGGAGCAAAGGTAGTTAAGATATATAGCTTAGAAACTAAGGAAGACGATATGAGCTACTTAGAAGGTATGAAGTATAATCTTGAAACTATATACAGCAACTTGAGTAATTAGCAATTAATAATTAACAATTGTGGAGGGAATTCCTTCGAAATTACTAAAAATATATTTGATTTAAAAACTCCTTCGGGAGTTTTTTTAATTATCAATATTGCATCACAAATTATAAATTATCAATTATCATAGATTTATTATTATTAATTTTTATGTTACTGTCAATAATCTATAAGTAGAGGAGTAGTTCTTCTAACCTTCAGGTGGAGCA
>JAHAIU010000056.1 GCA_018372555.1 Clostridium sp. | reverse complement strand
TTGGGTATTGTAATAGTAATGAGGAATAGAAATATTAAAGAAATGAGATTTATTAAGAAAACAAACAAAACCTTAAGTAAATAGGAAATATTTAATGTAAGATGGTAATATTTATTATATATAGGGGAAAAATAAAAGAGTTAGTATTTGAAAAAAGAAATACGAAAGATTATTATAAAATTATTAGCACTTGATAGTGATGAGTGCTAAAATAGATAGTAAATAATTATATTTTATATAGGAGGGATTTTTTTATGAAGATTAAACCATTAGCAGACAGAGTAGTAATAAAAAAATTAGAAGCTGAAGAAACAACTAAAAGTGGAATACTTTTAACTGGATCAGCAAAGGAAAGACCACAAGAAGCAGAGGTAGTAGCAGTAGGACCAGGAGCTATAGTAGATGGTAAGAGAATAGCAATGGAAGTTAAAGTTTCAGATAAGGTGCTTTATTCAAAATATGCAGGAACTGAAGTTAAAGTTGATGGTGAAGAGTACACTATTTTAAAACAAGATGATATTTTAGCAATAGTTGAATAAGGGAGGAATTAATTATGGCAAAGATGATTAAATTTAGTGAAGATGCTAGAAGAGCAATGCAAGTTGGTGTTGATACATTAGCTGATACTGTTAAGGTTACATTAGGACCAAAGGGAAGAAATGTTGTTTTAGATAAAAAGTTTGGATCACCTTTAATAACTAATGATGGTGTTTCAATTGCAAGAGAAATAGAACTTGAAGATCCATATGAAAATATGGGAGCTCAATTAGTTAAAGAAGTTGCAACTAAGACTAATGATGTGGCAGGAGATGGTACTACTACAGCTACACTTTTAGCTCAAGCAATTATTAGAGAAGGTTTAAAAAATGTTACAGCTGGAGCTAATCCAATTTTAATTAGAAATGGTATTAAGATGGCTGTTGATAAGGCTGTTGAAGAAATTAAAAATATTTCAAAGCCTGTAAATGGTAAAGAAGATATAGCTAGAGTTGCAGCTATTTCAGCAGCAGATGAAGAAGTAGGTAAATTAATATCTGATGCTATGGAAAAAGTGGGTAATGAAGGTGTTATTACTGTAGAAGAATCTAAGTCAATGGGAACTGAATTAGATGTGGTTGAAGGTATGCAATTTGATAGAGGATATGTGTCAGCTTATATGGTAACAGATACAGAAAAGATGGAAGCTGTTTTAGATAATCCATTAATATTAATAGCTGATAAGAAAATTTCTAATATCCAAGAATTACTTCCAATATTAGAGCAAATAGTGCAACAAGGTAAGAAATTACTTATTATAGCTGAAGATGTAGAAGGCGATGCTATGACTACATTAGTAGTTAATAAGCTAAGAGGAACTTTCACATGTGTAGCTGTAAAAGCACCAGGTTTTGGAGATAGAAGAAAAGAAATGTTACAAGACATAGCTATCTTAACAGGTGGTACAGTTATCTCTGAAGAACTTGGAATAGACATAAAGGAAGTAACTTTAGATATGCTTGGACAATGTGAAAGCATAAAGGTTACTAAGGAAAACACTACTATAGTCAATGGAAAAGGAAATAGCGAAGCTATAAAGGAAAGAGTTCAACAAATAAGAGCTCAAATAGAAGAAACTTCTTCTGATTTTGATAAGGAAAAGCTAACTGAAAGATTAGCTAAGCTTGCTGGTGGAGTAGCTGTAATTAAGGTTGGAGCTGCAACTGAAACAGAATTAAAAGAAAAGAAATTAAGAATAGAAGATGCACTTGCTGCAACTAAGGCTGCTGTTGAAGAAGGAATAGTTCCAGGTGGTGGATCTGCTTATGTAAATATAATTAATGAAGTAGCTAAGGTAACTTCTGATATTCCAGATACTCAAGTTGGTATTAATATTATAGTAAGATCATTAGAAGAACCAATGAGACAAATAGCTACTAATGCAGGAGTTGAAGGTTCAGTAATAATTGAACACGTTAAGGGTGAAGAAGCTGGATTTGGATATGACGCATTAAAGAGTGAATATACTAATATGATTAAAGCAGGTATAGTGGACCCAACTAAGGTTACTAGATCAGCACTTCAAAATGCGGCATCTGTTGCATCAACATTCTTAACTACTGAAGCTGCTGTTGTTGATATTCCTCAAAAGGAAGCTGCAATGCCAGGAGCACCAGGAATGGGAATGGATGGAATGTACTAAGATAATTAATTAGCCTCATTATTTTGTAATTGATATAAATCCTTTTCTAAATTATAATAAAGTATGGCTGTTGCATAATGAAAAATTAATTAATTTTAGTACTTCTGTAAGAATTACATTAATAATTTTTCGCTTTTAATTTAAAATGATAATGCAACAGACTATAAGAAATATTAACTACAAGGTTTAGCCTGGGAGGAAAAGGATGGTTTCAAAGAAAAAAAGAAAAGTCACTAGGCTTGAAAAGATTATAATTACATTAGGCTCAATAATTATTTTAACTATTATGGTAATATCACTTAGAGGATATTTAAAAGATTATAAAAAATCTTTAGTTAGGGATGCAGCTAGAGAATTAATATTAGTTGTTGAAAAAGCAGAGATAAATCATAATATTGAATTTACAGAGGATAATACTATAGTAGATATTAAGCTTCAAACTGATAAGGATAAAATCTTAAAAGAATATATTGAAGATGTAAGTGTATTAGATAAGATTGAAGCCTTAAGTATTGAGGATGCAAGAAAAATAATTGATGAAAAAGTTGAATTTCAAATTAACAATGAAGGTAAATTTGTAAAAATTATAGAATAAAAATAAATAGTCTCCATTATTTAATTTTCTTATAAAGTTAAATAATGGAGATTTTATTATTTGTCAATATAATATGTAAAAATTATAAAATAATTATTATTAGGATTAAAGTTATATAAAAGAGTCAATAATTAATAATACATAATTAAGGAGCAAATTCAGAAAGTGTATTTGTAAAAGAATAGTTTATTTAACTAACTTGGAAGGAATAATTTTCTTATTTACTCTTTTTTAACTATCCATTGTTAATTAGGGTGTTAAAAGTATTAGATAAAGAAATTCATTCAAATAAATTTCAACAACAACTGTTAATTGTAAAGCGGAGGGAATATGTTTTTATTAGTCACAATAATAGGATTATGTATAGGAAGTTTTTTAAACGTAGTAATTTATAGAATACCTAAAGAAGAAGCGATAGTATATCCACCATCGCATTGTACTAATTGTGGATATAACTTAAGAATAATAGATTTAATTCCAATAGTTAGTTACCTATCTTTAGGTGGACGTTGTAGATTATGTAGACAAAAAATATCAATACAATATACATTAATAGAATTGTTAAATGCAATTATGTATTTATTATTATTTTTTAAATTCAATATTTCAATAGAGTTTTTATTTTATGCAATATTATCATCCTGTTTAATAGTAATTTCTATAATTGATATTAAAACAAAGGATGTTTACTCATCAATAAGCATTGTTACTCTAATTGTAGCCGTGGGTTATTTATTCTCTGGGAAATATTTTAGAGATATTAGCATAATTAATAACTTATTAGGTGGAGTTATTGGATATGCACTTATTTTTATATTAGCTTATTTTGGTGCTATGGGAGACGGAGATACAGATCTTGCAGGATTATGTGGATTGTTTGTAGGAATAAAGGGAATATTAGTAGCTTTATTTATTTCTGTCATTATAGGGGGAATAGTAGCTTCCTATAAACTATTTATAAAAAAACAAAGAAAAGCTGAAATGGCATTTACACCATGTATTGCAGCGGGAACTATTATTTGTATATTAATTGGCCAAGAACTTTTGTCAGCGAAATTAAGTGTTTTTTTATAGAAATATTAATTAAATTAAGGCTTAAATAATGACTATAAAGTACAATTTAACATATTGAGATATAATGGAATTTAAAGTTTTAAAATAAAAAGGGGAAGTTATTACTATTTGTGGGAGTATCCATTGGAATTATAGTAATTTCTATTATGTTATTAATGTTTGATATGTACAGTTGAGTTTAAATTGAATTTAAATTTTAATTTATAAAAAAATTGAAAGGGGAAATTTAATGTTAATAAATTTAAAAAGAAAAAAGAAAAAGAGAGGGTTTACTTTAATTGAATTAATTATAGTTATAGCAATTATAGCTATACTATCAGTACTAGCTATTCCTAAGTTTGGAGAAATTAAAAAGGATGCAAACTTTAAGACAGACGTAGCTAATGCTAAAACAATAGCAAACGTGACAACAACATTATTGGCAGAAGGAGCAACACTAACTTCTCCAATTGATGTAGACAGCAATCTTACTTCTGGGAATTTAATAGAAGAGTCCTTACAGAATACACCTAAGCCAAAGAGTAATGGATATAGTTCATATACAGTTACTATTGATGGGAAAAGTAATGTTATTATAACTATGACAGATGGAAGCAAAACAACTAATTTATTCCCACTTCCAGACACAGAAGCTAAATAATAAGATTCAATAAACAAAATGAAATCATAAAGTTATATGACTCAACCAAATCCAGCTCGTCTGGATTTTTTCCTTCAGTATCCCTATAATCCTAATATGTTTTATAAAAATAATACTCATAATAACTGCGAAAGGCGACTTGGAGCGTATGCGACGGAGCACGGAGTAGTTATTATGAGTATTATTTGTTTACATAAAATCTTTATACAATCTTAATGTTGTGATGATTAATCCTAACACTATCTTTATATGGATTTTTATATAATTTTTATATGGAAGGGGGATTAATAATGTCAGTAGTTATTTATTTAGTAGGGCTTGTAGCTTTAAGCTTATTTGTTTATTTAACTTATATTTTACTAAGAGGTGATAATGAATGATTAACTCAATATTGCAATATTCATTGTATTTAATTATTTTAGTAGTTTTAGCTATTCCATTAGGTAGTTATATTGGAAAGGTAATGAATGGAGAAAAGGTTTTTCTAAGTAAAGTTATTAAGCCAGTAGAAAAATTTATTTATAAAATTCTAGGGGTAAATGAAAATGAGGAAATGGGATGGAAGAAGTATTTTAAATCAATAGTATTCTTCAGTTTACTTAGCTTTATATTTTTATTTGTATTGCAAATTGTACAAGGGTTCTTACCTTTAAATCCAGAAGGCGTTAAGGGGACAAGTTTTGATTTAAGCTTTAATACAACAGCAAGTTTTGTAAGTAATACTAACTGGCAAGCTTACTCAGGAGAATCTCAATTATCCTACTTAACTCAGATGCTTGGACTTACAGTTCAAAACTTTTTATCAGCAGCAGTAGGAATATCAGTATTATTTGCTTTAATCAGAGGTTTTTCTAGAACAGAAAAGAAAACAATAGGTAACTTTTGGGTAGATTCAACAAGAAGTGTTATATATATATTAATTCCATTATCAATAGTAGTTTCAGTTTTAATTAATTCTCAAGGAGTTGTACAAAACTTTAAAGCATATGAAGAGGTAGAATTATTAGAACCAGTAACTTTAGAAGATGGAACTGTAGTAACTAAGGGTGTTGTACCTCAGGGACCTGCAGCAAGTCAAATTTCAATTAAACAATTAGGAACTAATGGAGGTGGATTCTTTGGAGTTAACTCAGCACATCCACTTGAAAATCCAACACCATTTTCTAATGCGGTTGAAATGATATCAATTTTATTAATACCAGCAGCACTTTGCTTTACCTTTGGTAGAAATATTAAGGATAAAAAACAAGGACGAGCTATATTTATTGCAATGTTCTCAGTTTTAGTAATTGCTTTAGCAGCCATTGCAGTTAGTGAAGCAAATGCAACACCACAGCTTGCAAGTGGAGGAGCAGTTGATGTATCTACAGTAAATCAAGCTGGAGGTAATATGGAAGGTAAGGAAGCTAGATTTGGTATAGCAGCTTCATCAACCTGGGCAGCTTTTACTACAGCAGCTTCTAATGGTTCAGTAAACTCAATGCATGATAGTTATACTCCACTTGGTGGTATGGTTCCAATGCTTCTAATGCAACTTGGAGAAGTAATATTTGGAGGAGTTGGCTGTGGATTATATGGAATGCTTGCCTTTGCTATAATAGCAGTATTTATAGCTGGACTGATGGTAGGTAGAACACCAGAATATTTAGGTAAAAAAATTGAACCTTATGAAATGAGAATGGCAATGCTAGTTTCTTTAGCAACACCAATAGCAATATTAGTAAGTAGTGCTATAGCTTCATTAGTACCAAGTGTTTTAGAAAGTTTAAATAATTCAGGAGCACATGGTTTCTCAGAAATGCTATATGCATACTCATCAGCAGGTGGTAATAATGGTTCAGCCTTTGCAGGCTTTGCTGCAAATACACCATTTATAAATATTAGTATAGGAATAGTAATGCTATTTGCAAGATTTGTCCCTATGTTTGGAACTTTAGCTATAGCTGGATCTCTTGCAAGTAAGAAGAAAGTAGCAGTAAGCTCAGGATCTTTAGCAACACATAATGCTTTATTTATAGGGCTTCTAATATTTATAGTAATTTTAGTAGGAGCTTTAAGCTTTTTCCCAGCTCTTGCATTAGGGCCAATAGCTGAGCACTTCCAAATGATAGGATAGGAGTGGAATGATATGAAGGAAAGTAATAGTATTTTTAAAGATAAAAATATTTTAAAGAGGGCAATAAAAGATTCCTTTGTGAAGCTTAGCCCTAAAGCACAAAAAGAAAATCCAGTAATGTTTATAGTATATATTTCATCAATAATAACAACAATTTTATATTTCTTAGCTCTAGGTGGAATTAAAGATAATTCTCCAAGCTTTATTTTAGGAATAGCAATATTACTATGGTTCACTGTTTTATTTGCAAACTTTGCAGAAGCAATTGCAGAAGGAAGAGGTAAGGCTCAAGCAGATGCTTTAAGATCTGCAAAGAAAGAAGTTTTAGCAAATAAGATTCCATCAATAAAAGAAGTAACTAATATTACTAAGGTTAATTCAACTGATCTTAAAAAAGGTGATATTGTTATAGTTAGTACTGGAGAACAAATCCCAGCAGATGGAGAAGTTATAGATGGTGCTGCATCAGTAGATGAAAGTGCCATCACAGGTGAATCTGCACCAGTTATTAGAGAAAGTGGTGGAGATAGAAGTGCAGTAACAGGTGGAACAACAGTTATTTCAGATTTTATAGTAATTAGAATTAGTAGTAATCCTGGTGAAGGATTTATGGACAAGATGATTGAAATGGTTGAAGGAGCATCAAGAAAGAAGACTCCTAATGAAAAGGCTTTAGAAATACTTTTGGTATCATTAACAATAATATTCCTAATAGTAACAGCTGCTCTTTACACTTATTCACACTTTATTGCAACAGAAGCAGGGGAAATTAATAATACTTCAATTACTTCATTAATAGCACTTTTAGTATGTTTAGCTCCAACTACAATAGGAGCACTTCTTTCAGCTATTGGTATAGCTGGTATGAGTAGATTAAATCAAGCAAATGTACTAGCTATGAGTGGTAGAGCTATAGAAGCAGCTGGTGATGTAGATATCTTAATGTTAGATAAAACTGGTACTATAACTCTTGGGAATAGAAAGGCTAGTGAATTTATACCAGTAGATGGAGTGGATGCATTAGAACTTGCAGATGCAGCACAATTATCATCTCTTGCAGATGAAACTCCAGAAGGTAGAAGTATAGTAGTTCTAGCTAAAGAAGAGTTTGGAATAAGAGGAAGAGATATTAAAGATATGAACTTAAGCTTCGTTGAATTCTCGGCTAAAACTAGAATGAGTGGTGTAGATTTTAATGGTAATGAAATTAGAAAAGGTGCTAGTGATACAATTAAAAATTATATCTTAGAAAAGGGAGGTAGCTTTTCTAAAGAATGTGAAAATGTAGTTATGAATATTGCAAATACTGGGGGAACTCCTTTAGTAGTTGCTAAGAACGGTAAGGTTTTAGGGGTTATTCACCTTAAAGATATAGTTAAACAAGGGGTTAAAGAAAAATTTGCAGATTTAAGAAAAATGGGTATTAAGACTATTATGATAACTGGGGACAACCCACTTACAGCAGCAGCTATAGCAGCAGAAGCAGGAGTAGATGATTTCCTAGCAGAAGCAACACCAGAAGGAAAGCTTAATATGATTAAGGATTTTCAAAAGAAAGGTCATTTAGTAGCAATGACTGGAGATGGAACTAATGATGCTCCAGCTTTAGCTCAAGCAGATGTAGCAGTTGCTATGAATACTGGTACTCAAGCAGCAAAAGAAGCTGGAAATATGGTAGATTTAGATTCATCACCAACTAAATTAATAGATATAGTAAGAATTGGTAAACAGCTTTTAATGACAAGAGGAGCTTTAACTACATTTAGTATTGCTAATGATATTGCTAAGTATTTTGCTATAATCCCACCTTTATTTATTGGATTATATCCAGAACTTAATAAATTAAATATTATGGGTCTTAGCAGTTCTGAAAGTGCAATTTTCTCAGCAGTTATATACAATGCATTAATTATAGTGGCTCTAATACCACTTGCATTAAAGGGTGTTAAGTATAGGGAAGTTCCAGCTAGTAAACTTCTATCAAGAAATCTTTTAGTTTATGGATTAGGTGGACTAGTAAGCCCATTTATTGCAATAAAGATAATAGATTTAATAATAACAGCTTTAGGGATAGTATAAGGAGGATTTATTATGAAGCTTTTAGGTAAGTCAGCTAAATTCCTTTTGATATTTACAATTATTTGTGGTATGGTATTTCCGTTATTTATTACAGGAATTTCTCAAATTTTCTTTAAAGATAAATCAAATGGTAGTATTATAGAAATAAATGGGACTAAATATGGGAGTGAATTATTAGCACAAGAATTTACAAGTGATAAATATTTATGGGGAAGAGTAATGAATTTAGATACTAGCACATTTAAAAATGAAAATGGAGAAGTGCTTTTATATTCTGCTCCTTCAAATTTAAGTCCTGCTAGTGATGAATATAAAAAGTTAGTAGAAGAAAGAGTTGAAAAAATAAGAAAGGCTAATCCTGAAAAAGGAGATGAACCTATTCCAGTAGATTTAGTAACAGCTTCAGGTAGTGGACTCGATCCTCATATATCTGTTGCAGCTGCTGAGTATCAAGTAGATAGAATTGCAAGAGAAAGAAATATGAGTAAGGATGAAGTAGAATCCATAATAGATAAATATACTAATAAGAGATTTTTAGGTGTATTTGGAGAAGAAACAGTAAATGTACTACAAGTTAATCTTGCTTTAGATGGCAAGCTTGAATAATGAAAAATTAAAAATGAATAATTTAGGATAAAACTCCGAGGGAGTTTTTGAAATGAAAGAATGAAGATTCTCTTTTGCATTCGAAAAATTGAAATGAAAGAATGAAATATTTAAGGGTTTCTTTGCTGAAGCAAAATTGGTATGGAAGAATGAAAAAATTAAAGAATTAGGATGAAAACTCTTAGGAGGTTTTGAAATTTAAATTTTGTAATTCAGCTTATGCTGAATTACTTCAATAATTTTTCATTCTTCATTTTTAATTCTTAATTTAAAAAAGGGGTGATTTAATGAAAGAGTCTAGGCCAAATCCAGAGGAGCTTTTAAGAAAAATTAAAGATGAAGAAAAGAAGGATGCCAAGGGGAAACTAAAAATATTTTTTGGATATGCAGCAGGTGTTGGAAAGACCTATGCTATGCTTGAAGCTGCTCATGATGCTAAAAAAGCAGGTATCGATGTAGTAGTTGGATATATAGAACCTCATACTAGGCCTGAAACTATGGCTCTTTTAAATGGATTAGAAATTTTGCCCAAGCTTTCTGTAGATTATAGAGGAATAACCCTTAAAGAGTTTGATTTGGATGGTGCTTTAAATAGAAAACCACAATTAATATTAGTTGATGAATTAGCTCATACAAATGCTGAGGGGATGCGACATAATAAGAGATATAGTGATATAGAAGAGTTATTAGAAGCCGGAATCGATGTTTATACGACAGTTAATGTACAGCATATAGAAAGCTTAAATGATATTATTGCATCTATAACTCATGTAGTAGTTCAAGAAAGAGTTCCAGATAGATTTTTTAAAGAAGCTTTTCAAGTAGAGTTAATAGATATAGAGCCAATTGAACTTATTGAAAGACTTAATTTAGGAAAGATTTATAAAGATATTCAAGCAAAGAAGGCATTAAGTAATTTCTTTTCAAAGGAAAACCTAGCTGCTCTTCGTGAAATATCTTTAAGAGAAGTAGCAGATAGAGTTAATAAGGAAGTAAATATAAATAAGAGCTATAGCAAGAGTGTATATCATACTAATGAGCATATTTTAGTTTGCTTAAGCTCATCACCAACTAATGCTAGGGTTATAAGAGCAGCTGCAAGGATGGCAGAAGCCTTTCATGCAAGTTTCACAGCGCTGTTTGTAGAGACGATAGATTCTAAGGAACTTAGTGAAAATAATATTAAAAAACTAAGAGAAAACTTAAAGCTTGCAGAAGAATTAGGTGCAAAGATTGAAACTGTTTATGGAAATGATGTTCCTTATCAAGTAGCTGAGTACTCTAAATTAAGTGGAGTATCTAAGATAATAATAGGTAGAACTAAAAGAAAAAAGAGTCTCTTTAAATCTAAGCTTGGATATGTAGATAGGATAGTTGAATTAGCACCAGAAATAGATTTATATGTAATTCCAGATAGCGATGATATTGCTTATAAGAGAAGTTATGTAGTTAAGAATATTGAGATGTCAACAAGAGATTTTATAAGAACCTTTGGAATATTATCAATTACAACTCTAGCTAGCTTTTTACTTTATAATTTAGGATTTAGTGAAGCCAATATAATAACTGTATTTATTTTAGGTGTACTTTTTGTTTCTAACAAAACTGATGGATTTATTTATGGTGGAATAGCAGCACTGATTAGTGTTATATTATTTAATTTTATGTTTACTAATCCAAGGTTCTCATTAGATTTTTATGACCCGGCTTATATAGTCACCTTTGTTATAATGTTAGCTTCTGCATTAATTACAAGTACATTAACTAATAAAGTAAAGTGGCAGGCTAAGGTTTCTGCAGTTATTGCTAATAGGACTAATATATTACTTGAGGCAAGCAGAGAGCTTGAAAGAGCCAATTCTCTTGAAGATATAATCTTTACAGCTCAAAAGCAATTATATAAGTTTTTAAGAAAACCCATCATTATATATGAAGTTTCTAATGAAGAAATATATAATATATATAAACAAAATAATGAATCCTTAGTTAAATTTAATAATAAATATATTGCAGAGGATGAGAAAGCAATAGTTACTTGGGTAATAAAAAATAAAAAGAGAGCAGGGGTAGATACAGATACTCTTCCAGGAGCAAAGGCAACTTATATACCTCTTATAGGGCAAAAAAATGTAATGGTAGTTATAGCTATAGTAATAAAAGAGAATCAAAGTGTAGATAGTAACGAAAAATCATTGTTAGAAGCTATACTGAGCCAAATTTCTTTTGCTATAGAAAAATATACCTTAAATGAATCAAAAAAGATGGCTTTAATGCAGGCTGAAAATGAAAGATTTAGGGCTAATTTATTAAGAGCTGTTTCTCATGACTTAAGGACACCTTTAACAAGTATATCAGGTAGTGCAAGCTCTATATTGAATAATGATTTTGATGAAGAAACTAAAAAGAAGTTAATATCAAATATTTATGATGATTCTATATGGCTAATTAATTTAGTAGAGAATTTACTATCAGCATCCAGATTAGATGATGGGAAAGTTCAATTAAAAACTGAACCACAATTAGTAGAAGATATTATTAATGAAGCAGTAACACATGTAAATCGTAAGATTTTAAATTACAATTTAAAAGTAGAGCTAGAAAATGATTTTATTATGGTAGATGTAGATGTGAGGTTAATAGTTCAAGTACTAATTAATATCTTAGATAATGCTATTAAATATACAGATGAAGGTACAGATATAATAATAAGATCATTTACTAAGGGCAACAAAGTTATTATTGAAATTTTAGATAATGGTCTTGGAATAAGCAAGGAAAATCAGGAATGTATATTTGATATGTTCTTTACTTCAAGTGAAAGTAAAGGTGATAGTAGAAGAGGTCTAGGTTTAGGTTTAGCTTTATGCAAATCAATAATAAATGCACATGGCGGAGACATATATGTTAGAAATAATAAACCTAAAGGAACAGTTATAGGTTTTACATTAACTAATGTGGAGGTTAAAAGTGAAGGTTTCAATTTTAGTAGTAGAAGACGATAAAGCAATAAGAAATTTTATATCTGCAACATTGGAGGTACATTCATATAATTGCTTAATTGCAGAAAATGGAGAACAAGCAATGCTGAGGGTGACATCTAATAAACCAGATATAATTATTTTAGATCTTGGACTGCCAGATATAGATGGAGTTGAAATAATAAAGAAAATAAGAATGTGGTCAAACTGTCCAATAATAGTAGTAAGTGCAAGAAGTGAAGATAAAGATAAGATTGAAGCATTAGACTCAGGAGCTGATGATTATTTAACTAAGCCTTTTAGTGTAGACGAGCTTTTAGCTAGAATAAGAGTTGCTATAAGGAAAATGAATTATGATAATGCAAGAAAAGAAGAAAGTACTGAATTTATAAATGGTGAATTGAAAATAGATTATATTTCAGGATGTGTATTTGTAGGAGAAGAAGAAGTTCATTTAACTCCTATAGAATATAAATTAATATGTTTACTTGCTAAGAATGTAGGAAGGGTATTAACTCATACTTATATTTTGAAGGAAATATGGGGAGTAGCTTATGAAAGTGATATACCTTCATTAAGAGTATTTATGGCTACTTTAAGAAAGAAGATTGAGAAGAATTGCGAAAAGGGTAAGTTTATTCAAACCCATATAGGAGTTGGCTATAGATTAATTAGGATAAATAATTGATTTAATTATTAGGAAGTAAAAAAATAGCTCAATGTTATTATAGAGCTGCATTAGATTTTGACCCAACTTTACTTACCAGCAGAAAATAATTTAAAAAGACTTACATTATATAATAGTGGACTCTTTGATATTGATATTGGAGAAGATCATTAATGAAGATAAGTATAATGAGAGAATTAAAGCTAAAGTAAAATTAGAAATTTAGCAATAGAAATTTCTATTAAATAAATTATGAAATTAATCCTGTATAAAACTCCGAGTGGAGTTTTTTCTTTATAGTTTTATTTATCTTGTAAACTTATAAATCTTATACTGAATTTATGTAGTAATATCAATGATATTTTATTATTTTAGAAATTATATATAATGATATAGATTTCATAAGAAAGTTTATCTGAAATATAAATTGCAAACTTATTGACAAGCTATCTAGGGAGTTATATAATATCTATAAATTAAAACAAAGTAATAAGCAAAACTCGTATATCCTCTGAATATGGCAGAGAGTATCTACCGGAAACCTTAAATTTCCGACTATGAGTGATTTTGATATACTATAACTATAACTTTTTATAGGATTTTAGGCATATTAACTTCACTTAGAAGATTAGTGTGCTTTTTTTTATACCTAAAAATAAGTAAAAATACGAAATAAATAATTCATACATAAAATAAAATGAAAGAAATAAATCATTTCAAGGGGGAAGAACAATGGCAACTATTATTAAAACAGCATACACATTTGACGATGTATTACTAGTACCAAATAAATCTGAGGTTTTACCTAATGAAGTAAGCTTAAAAACTAAATTAACTAAGAAGATTAGCTTAAATATTCCACTAATGAGTGCAAGTATGGACACTGTAACAGAATCAAAGATGGCAATTGCTATAGCTAGAGAAGGTGGAATAGGTATTATTCATAAGAATATGACTATTGAACAACAAGCTAAGGAAGTTGATAGAGTAAAGAGACAAGAAAATGGAGTAATAACAGATCCTATTTTCTTATCTGAAAATCATACTGTAAGAGAAGCTCAAGAATTAATGGCTCAATATAGAATTTCAGGAGTTCCAATAACAAGAGGAACTAAGTTAGTTGGAATTATCACTAATAGAGATATAGTTTTTGAAACTAACTTTGATAGATTAGTTTCTGAAGTTATGACTAAGAGCCCACTTATAACATCAGGTGAAGGAACTACTTTAGAAGAAGCTCTAGAAATATTAAAGAAACATAAAATTGAAAAACTACCTTTAGTAGATGGTGACAATAATTTAAAGGGACTAATCACTATTAAAGATATTGAAAAAGTTAAAGCTTTCCCAAATGCTGCTAAGGATTCTAAGGGAAGATTATTATGTGGAGCATCAGTTGGTGTAACTAAAGATATGATGGACAGAGTAGATGCTTTAGTTAAGGCTAGCGTAGATGTTATTACATTAGATACAGCTCATGGACATTCTAAAGGAGTTATGGATGGAGTTAGAGCTATTAAAGCTAAGTATCCAGATCTTCAAATAATAGCAGGTAATGTTGCAACTGCAGAAGCTACAAGAGATTTAATAGAAGCTGGAGCAGATTGTGTAAAGGTTGGTATTGGACCTGGTTCAATATGTACAACAAGAATAGTTGCTGGTGTTGGAGTACCTCAATTAACAGCTGTTATGGATTGTGCTGAAGAAGGAAGGAAATATGGAGTACCAGTAATTGCTGATGGTGGATTAAAGTACTCAGGAGATATAGTTAAGGCTTTAGCTGGTGGAGCTTCTGTTGCAATGATGGGATCAATGTTTGCAGGATGTGAAGAAGCACCAGGTGAAATGGAAATATATCAAGGAAGAAGCTACAAGGTTTATAGAGGAATGGGATCTCTTGGAGCTATGGAAAAGGGTTCAAGTGATAGATACTTCCAAAATGGAACTAAGAAGTTTGTACCAGAAGGTGTTGAAGGAAGAGTTGCATTTAAGGGTGCTGTAGCAGATACAATTTATCAATTACTAGGTGGAATCAGATCAGGAATGGGATACTTAGGAGCACCAACTCTTGATGATTTATATGAAAATGCTAAGTTTGTTGTACAAACTGCATCAGGAATAAGAGAAAGTCATCCACATGATGTTAATATAACTAAGGAATCACCAAATTACAGCAAATAAATTGCTGTAAATGAATAATGAAATAATTAGGAATGAAGAATAGCAGCTAAGGAAGAAGCTCAAGTATTACTTGAGTTTCTTAAATGGTTTATTTTGATAATTTAGTACAAATTACTTCATAAACTGTTAATTATTAATTGCTAACTGTTAATTGTTATTTACATATTGTTAATATGTCAGTTTTCCTTTAAACTTATATGTGTTAAGTTTTATAAATAAATTACGCTTTGGAGGGTCACATGAATAAAGAATTAGTTTTAGT
>JAHAIU010000055.1 GCA_018372555.1 Clostridium sp. | reverse complement strand
GAATAAAACATAATGATATGTATTAATTTTCCGATTTTTAAATAATTTCGAATACAATTCTAAATTTAAGCTATCTAAGCTGGCTAAATTTTTATAACTTGCTTTGCTCAAACAATAAAAATTCTTAACGCCATCTTAGCTATCTTAGCTAAGAATTGTATGTTCTCATTATAATAAAATCTCCAATTTAATACATATCATTAATGTTAAAAACTTCTTAAGTAATTTAAACTTGGGGATGCGAGCTTACTAAAGGAAGAAATTCAGATGTGCTGAATTTCAATAAAAATTAGTGCAATATCCTAAAATATTTTAAATTTCGAATTACTAGCAAAGATAAATGGACGGTGAAGTAAGCATATGGCGAAAAATTAGTAGTTTTTACGAGCCTTAGAACCTATTTTTGTAGCCATTTGTCTTACGAGCCGTCCATTTATCTTTGCGGTTATATTCGCATTTTAAATATTATACATGCTTTGCTAAGAACTTTTTTATTGTGGACCAATATAGTTCTGGATCTGTAGTTGCTGATTTTGCATGAGCTGCATTTTCTACAGTTAATTTTTCTTTTTCAGAAGCCGTGGCATTATATAATTCGTCCATCATTTTATATGGAACAAAGTCATCTTTATCACCATGTATATATAAAATTGGTGTTTTAGATTTTGCAACTTGTGTTAAAGCAGAAGCTTCTTTTAATGTGTATCCTGCCTTAAATTTAGTAATTACTGATGAAGCATTCATAACTGGAAAATTTGGCAATGAATAAAGAGTTTTTAATTGATGGGAAAACTGTTCCCAAACAGTAGTATAACCACAATCAGCAATTATTGCCTTAAGGTTATCTGGAAGATCTTCTCCAGAAGTCATACAAACTGTAGCGGCACCCATAGATACACCATGAAGAATTATAGTAGAAGATTCATCTATATTTAAAATGAAGTTAATCCATTCTAATATATCAAATCTATCATCCCATCCCATTCCTATATAATTGCCTTCACTTTCTCCATGCCCCCTTAAATCAGGAATTAGAACATTATAGCCCATATTATAAAATTCTTTAGCATAATTATTCATTTCTAAACCTTTGCTAGTATAGCCATGAACAGTAATTACCCATTTATTTGTTGTAGTATTATTTAATATCTTATATCCATGAAGTTTTAAACCATCAGGAGAATTAATATATACATCTGAGTAATTAGATGAACATAATAACCAAGATAATGATTCATTAACTGTCTCGCCACTAGTTTCTTTAGACTCTTTTTTTGAGCCAAAGATAGCTTCTTTTGAAGTCTTTGGATTAATAGCAAGATTATAAAAATAATTTCCTATTAATGATAATGCTCCTACGGATAAAACTCCTAAAGCTCCTGTAGAAATAAGAGCTACTTTCTTTTTATTCATATTGTAGTACCCCCATTAACTTAAGTTGATATGATTATTTTAACATTATTAAAAATCGATAACAATCTATATAAATTTTCTAAAAGTTTGACATTTTTCATAATATAGCATACTATATAAGTGAAGTTACAATTAAATACCTCGGTAGGTGAGGTTACCACAAGGATAAGGGTTGCTGCCGCAAAATAGTGGAGACACTATGAGAAGGTTAGCAGTCTATGTCGAAACCAAGGCATAGACTAATGCAATTTCATCGCCTTGTGATGCTGAAGCTTGAACGATGATAAAGTAAGTAATTTACTTTATGTTTTGCGATAACTTTTATTTGTATATAATTTTTTATACTATATTTAAGTTAACTCACCTTACCATTATTTGTGGTAAGGTTTTTTTATTCTCAATAATCCATTTTAAAATTTGATTTCAGGAGGTGAAGAGGAATGGAAGACGGGAGTAGTAAGATTATAGATCCTTTAGGAGAAAGTATAAAATTATTTATAAGGAGGGATTCTATTCCTCTCACAAACTAAAATTAAATATTATAATGCTTCTTTTGGATCTTAGTCTTACGTCTAATTTTAATTTAATATTAGGAGGTAAGATTTATGAAAAAGAAATTATTTAAAAGCTTAATGGCAAAGGAAGTAAGAAAGAATGGATCAGCTAATAATTTGATATTAGCATCAAAGTTAAAAGAAAAAGATATTTTAAAGAGATATAATACAAATTATAAGGGATATGAAGAAATTAAAGTTGAATTAATGAGGGAAGAGTATGGTAAAAATAAAATTACCCATAAAAAAGGTGAGTCTATTTTTATGAAATTAATAAAATCCTTTATAAATCCCTTTACTATAATATTATTAATATTAGTAGCTATATCCTTTGTAACTGATGTAGTAATGGCAAATCCAGGTGAAGAAAGCTTAACTTCAGTTATTATTGTAACAACTATGGTTCTAGTTAGTGGAATATTACGTTTTGTACAAGAGGCAAAATCTAATAAAGCAGCGGAAAAACTAGGAGAAATGGTTGAAACTACAATTAGTGTTTCAAGAACTGATAAAGGAACTATAGAAATACCAATACATGAAGTGGTGGTTGGAGATATAATTCACTTAGCAGCAGGAGATATGATACCTGCGGATATTAGGATTTTAAAGGCTAAAGATTTATTTATTAGTGAGTCCTCACTTACTGGTGAAAGTGAGCCAGTAGAAAAGGTTTCAGATTCATTAATAAGGGATTGTAAAAATCCATTAGAACTAGAAAATCTAGCATTTATGGGGAGTAATGTAATTAGTGGATCAGCAATAGCTATTGTTATTAATGTTGGAGACGATACAATTTTTGGCGGAATAGCTAAGGATTTAAATGATAAAAAAGTAGTAACTAGTTTTGAAAAGGGTATAAACTCAGTTTCCTGGGTGTTAATTAGACTAATGTTAGTTATGGTTCCAGTAGTACTATTTATTAATGGTTTTACTAATGGGGATTGGATGGAGGCATTCTTATTTGCTGTATCAGTTGCAGTAGGATTAACCCCTGAAATGCTACCAATGATAGTTTCTGCAAATCTTGCAAAAGGTGCAGTTTCTATGTCAAAGAAAAAGGTTATTGTTAAGGACTTAAGTGCCATACAAAACTTTGGAGCTATGGATGTTCTTTGTACAGATAAAACTGGAACTATTACTCAAGATAAAGTAGTTTTAGAATACTCATTAAATATTCACGGCATAGAAGATAGTAGAGTACTAAGACATGCATTTTTAAATAGTTATCATCAAACTGGCCTTAAAAATCTAATGGACATAGCAATTATTGATCATGCAAATGATAGTGATATGATAGAGTTATGGAGAGATTATAAGAAGGTTGATGAAATACCTTTTGACTTTAGTCGTCGTCGTATGAGTGTAGTAGTTGAAAGTAAAGATAAGAAAACTCAACTTATAACAAAAGGTGCTATTGAAGAGATGCTAGAAGTATCTTCTCATGTAGAATATAATGGTAAAATACAATTTATTACAGATGAGATTAGAGAAGAAATATTAAATAGAGTTTCAGAGTATAATAACCAAGGAATGAGAATTCTAGGTATTTCTCAGAAAAATAATCCATCAAGGGTTAATGAGCTTTCAGTAAAAGATGAAAGTGATATGGTATTAATGGGATTCCTAGCCTTTTTAGATCCACCAAAGGAAAGCACTAAAGAGGCAATTAGAGCATTAAATGAATACGGTGTTAATGTAAAAATTCTTACTGGTGATAATGATAAGGTTACAGCTGAAGTTTGTAGACAAGTTGGAATGAAGGTCAATAATTTATTATTAGGCCAAGATGTAGAGGATATGGATGATGAACTATTAAGTGAAGTAGTTGAAGAAACTAATGTATTTGCAAAGCTTTCACCAAGGCAAAAGACAAGAGTAGTAGCAGCATTAAGAGCTAATGGACATACTGTTGGATTTATGGGAGATGGAATAAATGATGCATCTGCAATGAGTGAAGCTGATGTTGGGATTTCAGTAGATACTGCAGTAGATATTGCAAAGGAAAGTGCAAATATAATCTTATTAGAAAAAGACTTAATGGTTCTGGAAGAGGGTGTAATTGAAGGCAGAAAGATCTATGCTAATATAATTAAATATATTAAAATGACAGCAAGCTCTAACTTTGGGAATATATTCTCAGTATTAATTGCAAGTATTTTCTTACCATTTATACCAATGTTACCAATTCAACTTTTAATGCTTAACTTAATTTACGATATTTCTTGTATTACTATTCCATGGGACAATGTGGATGAGGAATATTTAAAAGAACCTCGTAGATGGGATGCTAGTTCAATTAATAAATTTATGTTTTGGATGGGACCTACAAGTTCAATATTTGATATTGTAACTTTTATACTAATGTACTTCTTTATTTGTCCTTTAGTATTTGGTGGACAATTCAACACTTTAAATGAAGTACAGCAAATAGGTTTTATTGGACTTTTCCATGCAGGGTGGTTTGTTGAGTCACTATGGTCTCAAACTTTAGTAATTCATATGATTAGAACACCTGAAATACCATTTGTTAAAAGTAGGGCATCATGGCAATTAACTTTATTGACAAGCTTAGGTATATTTATAGGAACAATTATTCCATATACAACTTTCGGAATTGCATTAGAAATGGTAGCTATGCCTGCAATATACTTTGGATGTTTAGCTTTAATAATTATTTTATATATGGCTTTAGTGACATTACTAAAGAAAAAATTTATTAATAGATATGGAGAGTTACTATAGGTATATAGGATATAAAGAGTTATTACTTTACAGTTATTTTAGATTTTTAAATAACTGTAAGGTGATTTTTATTTAGAAATTTATATATTCCTAAAAGTTTATTAAGGATTAATTAAATTAATTCTGATTAGTTTCAATAAAATCTGATATATGATATTATATTTATTATTATGAATAATATAGGGAAAATTGGAGATGAATATGAGTAAGTACAAATGTATGTTATTTGATTTAGATGGAACAGTTCTTAATACTGAAAGAATGAATATGATACCACTTCAAAGATTAATTAAAGAAGAATTGGGATTAGAAATAAATTATAATGATTTATTAAAATATAAAGCATATGCAGGTATAAAAACACTTGAGGAGTTAGGATTTAAAGATATAGAAAGGTCTTATAGTAAGTGGGTTAAGTACGTAAATGAGTTTGAAGAAGGAGCTACTTTATTTGAAGGTTTTGAAGAAGTCTTTAAAGAGTTAAATAATAGAAATATAATTTGCGGAATAGTAAGCGCAAAAACTAGAGAACAATATGAAATTGACTTTATTCAAAAAGGCCTTGATAAGTACGTAAAATGTGAAGTATTAGCTGATGATACAGAATTACATAAGCCACATCCAGAGCCGTTATTAAAGGCAGCTGAAATATTAAATATTTCTCCAAGTGATTGTCTATATGTTGGAGATACAATATTTGATTATAAAGCAAGTAAGGCTGCAGGAATGGATTTTGGACTAGCTTTATGGGGAGCAGATTTTACAGAAGGTATTTATGCAGATTATGATTTAAAAGAATCTAAGGATTTATTAAAAATAATATAGTTTATTTGATGGAGGGCGTTATAGCAAGTGCTAGCGTTACCAAAATCTTAAAATGAAAGGTTTAAGCTATGAAAAATTAATCATAGCTTTTTTCTTTTTAGAAATATTTTATAATGAAGAGTTTTTATAGGGGAACGTTAAGTATTGATTAGTAATATTATTATAGTATATTAATATTTTAAGGGTGGATGATGATGATAGAAAAGAATCTACTGGAAATACTAAAATTAAAATATGATAAATCAATAGAGGTTGCTAGTAATGAAGAAATTTACTTTTCTTTAGTGGAATTAGCTAAGACTAAAATTAAGGAAAGAGAAATAAGTAAGACAGGAAAAAAACTTTATTATATATCAGCTGAATTTTTAATAGGTAGGTTATTAAAGAATAATTTAATTAATTTGGATATCTACAAGGAAGTTTTGAAAGTTTTAGAACGATTCAATAAAGATTTTAATGAAATAGAAGAGATAGAAATTGAACCTTCCCTAGGAAATGGTGGACTTGGAAGACTTGCTGCTTGCTTTTTAGATTCTATTGCAACCTTAGGGTTAAATGGAGATGGGATAGGACTTAATTATCACCTTGGTCTATTTAAGCAAGTATTTGAAAATAATAAACAAAAAGCTGTAAAGAATCCATGGATTAATAATAGTGGGTGGCTAAATGAAAGTAATATTAGCTTTGAAGTTAATTTTAAAGACTTTAAGGTAAACTCAAAATTATATAATATGGATATGATTGGATTTAAAAATAGTTCTAATAATTTGCATTTATTTGATATAGCTACTATAGATGAAAATATAGTAGGAAATGATATTGATTTCAATAAAAAGGATATAAGAAAAAACTTAACATTATTTCTTTATCCAGATGATAGAGATAAGGAAGGACAATTACTACGAATATATCAACAATATTTTATGGTTAGTAATGCAGCTCAATATATATTATTTGAAAATGAAAAGAATGGTTTTAGTCTTGAAGATTTAGATAAAAATATAGTAATACAAATTAATGATACACATCCATCAATGATAATACCTGAGTTAATTAGGTTATTAATTGAAAAAGGAATAGATAAAGATAAGGCAATAGATATGGTATCTAAAACCTGTGCATATACAAATCATACAATTTTATCAGAAGCTTTAGAAAAGTGGCCTATAAGTTATATAGAGGAGGTAGCCCCTCAACTAATTCCAATAATAAAGGAGTTAGATAGTGGAATTAACAGTAAGTTTAAGGATGAAAGTGTAAGTATAATAGATAGAAATAATATGATTCATATGGCTAATTTGGATATACATTATGGATTTAATGTAAATGGTGTTGCTGCCCTTCATACAGAAATATTAAAGAATGAAGAGCTTAATTCATTTTATAATATTTATAAAAATAAGTTTAATAATAAGACTAATGGTATAACATTTAGAAGATGGTTATTAAGTTGTAATGAAAGTTTATCATCTTATATAGAAAACTTAATTGGAGGAGATTTTATAAAGAATTACAATAAGCTATCTAGGCTATATGACTATAAGGATAATAAGGAAGTCTTAAAGAAAATAGGTAAAATAAAGAAGAATAATAAAAATAATTTTAAAAATTATTTATTAAATACTCAAAATATTACTATAGATGAAAATTCAATTTTTGATATACAAATAAAGAGGTTTCATGAGTATAAGAGACAACAAATGAATTTATTATATTTAATTTATAAATATTTAGAAATAAAAAAGGGTAATAAGCCAGCTACTCCAATAACAACTATTTTTGGAGGAAAAGCAGCTCCAGCTTACATTATTGCTCAAGATATTATTCATGCTATTCTTTGCTTAAGTGAAGTAATAAATAATGATACAGAAGCAAATAAACTCTTAAAAGTTGTAATGATAGAAAATTATAATGTAACAAGTGCATCAAAAGTTATACCAGCTTGTGATGTTTCAGAACAAATTTCCCTTGCATCTAAAGAAGCTTCAGGTACAGGAAATATGAAGTTTATGCTAAATGGAGCAGTAACTTTAGGTACAGAAGATGGTGCTAATGTTGAAATAATGGACTTAGTAGGCAAGGATAATATTTATATATTTGGAGAAAAGAGTTCAGATGTAATTTCACATTATAAAAATAGAGATTATAATTCTAGAAACTACTATTATAAAGGCTTAATAAAACCATTAGTAGATTTTATCGTTAGTAATGAAATGATTAAGGTAGGAGATAGTACTTCTCTTTATAGATTATTTAATGAACTTATAAATAAAGATTGGTTCATGACTTTATTAGATTTAGAAGATTATATACAAGTAAAAGAACAAGTGTTTAAAGATTATGAAAATAGGGAAGCTTGGAATAGAAAAGCATTAATTAATATTAGTAAGGCTGGATTTTTCTCATCAGATAGAACTATTGAAGAGTACAATAAAGATATATGGAAACTTTAGTAATAAAAAATTAATAATGAAGAATGAAAAAATGATGAAAAAACTCCTTTAGAATTCTTAAAAAGTAAGTAATTTTAGCAATTCTGTAGAAATTACATCAATAATTCTTCATTTTTAATTTTTAATTTTGTCTGTTTGTGCGACAGCCCCCTTCATTCTTTCATTATCTTAACTTTTTTATTTAGGAATAAATTATTTGTGTAAAGCCCTTTATAATATTCCAATTGAAAAGGTATAGATATTTTTAGCAAAAGATGTAATAATATTATTGAGTATAAATTACGAAGGGGGATTTTAAATGAGCAGTTACAATAAAAGTATAACTATAAATTATCCAGTAGAGAGGGTTTTTAAGGTGTTTATTGACCTTAATAAGAGAGAAATTCCTAAGTTTAATGATAAAAATCCAAAGGGTATGAGTCATACTAGAGTTATAAAATATGTAGCAAAGAAAAAAATAGAAATGACTACTACAGTAACTGAATATGAGAAAAATAAGCTTTATGAAGTTACTAATACTATTCAAGAAGATAATTATGTGTCTAGATATGAATTTGTTGAATTGAGTCCAAGCTCTACAGAAATAAAAATAACTGAAACTCAAAATGTTAAAGGTATTGGTTCATGGATAATGTTATTATTAGAAAAGTTTAAAGCTAAGAAAAAACTAAATGAAAAGACTGAAGGGATAAAATTAGCTTTAGAAGCAGAATTAGAAAGAAGAGATGGTAAGCCAGTAAATGAGATTGAGGCTGAAGAAGAAATGGCTGTTGAAGATGAAAAATAAGCTTAATATATAAGTTTTAATATAAAAAATAGCACTGTCGAACAATGTAAATATAACAGTACTTTATTAATGACCATTTTAGGCAGATATTTAGTAATTTAAAAAATTAACATAATATAAAGTGATATCATATATTCCTTTTTTATAAGGAGAACGTCTATATGCAACTTGTAATTCTCTTAAAAGTAGGATTGCTTGATTATCCTGGATTTAATCCTAGATACTTGGTTTTATATTTTTTACTGGGCTGTTTTTTACAACAGCCCTATTTTTATCTTTTAGGGAACTTTAATTTTTCTTAAAAAGCAAAGTTTCCATCTTTAAATATTTGAACTTCTTTATTTTCTTTATTAATACCAACAATATTTAAATCTTTAGTTCCTATCATAAAGTCTACATGTACTATAGAGCTATTTGCACCCTTTTCAAATAATTCATTTTCAGATAGGTTTTCACCATTTTCAATACATGTAGGATAAGCTTTACCAAAAGCTAAATGACAAGCAGCATTTTCATCAAATAAAGTATTGTAGAATATTATATTAGAATTAGATATTGGTGAGTCATAAGGAACTAAAGCAACTTCACCTAAGTGGCTAGCACCTTCGTCACTAGATAACAATTCTTTTAATGTATCGTATCCTTCCTTAGCAGTAAAATCAACTACTTTACCATCTTTAAATGTTAGTGTAAAGTTATCAATTAAGTTACCACCGTAAATTAAAGGTTTAGAAGAAGATACAGTACCATTAACTCCATTTCTCTTTGGAAGAGTAAATACTTCTTCTGTTGGCATATTAGCATTGAAATCTAATCCATCTACTGATTTTTCAGCTCCACCAAGCCAAAGGTGGTCTTCTGGTAATTCTATAGTTAAATCTGTTCCAACTGAGTTAGTGTAATGCAGTTTAGTAAATTTATTAGTGTTTAAGAATTCTAAAGTCTTATTTATATTTGAATTATGTTCATCCCAAGCTTTAATAGGATCTTCCTTATCTAATCTTACAACTTTAAAAATTACATCCCATAGTTTTTGTACAGCTTCTTCAGAGTTTGAATTATTAAATACTTTTAAAGCCCAAGCCTCTGTAGGAACTGATACTACTGTCCAACGAATTTTATTAGCCATAGTATAATTATAATATTCATTTAAAGCTATTTGTCTGTACTTTTGGAATGTTGCTATTTTATCAGCAGGAACTCCCTTATAAGCATCAGGATCTTGTGCTGATATAGATATAGCACAACAACCTTCTCTTGCATAAGAATTAAATGATTCAGCAAGCCAATTAGGCACTTCTTGTAATGTTTCCATAGAAGCATATTCAAGCTTTAATCTTTGTAGCTTTTGATCTCCGTAGTGAACAACTACTTCCTTAGCCCCTTCTTTATAAGCTGCTTCAGCTATAGCTCTAGCAAAATCTGTACATTCAACAGGAGAATTAATTAAAAGGACTTGACCTTTTTGTAAATTAACCCCTTTTTTAACAGAAAGATAAGCGTATTTTTCTAACATTTTATTGTCCATATTATTACCTCCGCGCAATCATATATATGTTTCAATCAATAATCTACATTTATAGTTTTATGAAATTATAGATTAAAAATACTTTATAAGTAAATTATATAAAGTAAAAGCATATAAAATTTAATTTCTATATGTTTATTTTTGCACATTATAGAAAAATAGTCTAGAGAAATTGATTATTTATCCTTGTTTAGAAGAATAATAATTAATATAATATAGTGTACTAAAAGAAAAGGATAAGAGGTGAGTTATGTTTAATTTACTTAATACATTAGTAGAAAACAACAAAAAATATGGAAAAAAAGGAAAATTAGCAGCATATATTCCAGCTCTATTAGAAGCTAATCCAAATGACCTTGGAATATATATAGTTGACACTAGAGGAAAGGAATACTTCGCTGGTGATTATAATAAAAAATTTACTATACAAAGTATTTCTAAAGTAGTGTCATTAATTTTAGCTATTAAGGATAATGGAAGAGAAAATGTTTTTAAAAAGGTTGATGTGGAGCCTACAGGAATGGGATTTAACTCAATAGTTAACTTAGAAGCAAGTGATACAGGAAAGCCATATAATCCTATGATAAATGCTGGAGCTATAATGACCTCATCTTTAATAGATGGAAAAGATGTTGAAGAACGATTAAAAAAAATATTAGATTTCTTAAAAATAGTTACTAACAATAATGATATATATGTAAATGAAAATGTCTATTTATCAGAAAAAGAAACAGGAAGTAGGAATAGGGCTTTAGCATACTTTATGAAAAGTACAGGTGTATTAGATGGTGATGTTGAAGAAATATTAGACCTTTACTTTAAGCAGTGCTCAATAGAGCTAGATGCTAAGGACTTAGCTAGGTTTGGAGTAGTTCTTGCAAATGATGGTGTACTGCCTTGGAATGGCAGAAAGGTAATTCCTAAGGAGGTATGTAAAATAGTTAAATCTATAATGGTTACTTGTGGTATGTATGATGCATCAGGAGAATTTGCTGTTAATGTAGGTATTCCTGCAAAATCTGGAGTAGGGGGAGGTATTATAGCTACAGTTCCTAGACAGTATGGAATTGGTATCTATGGACCTGCTTTAGATGAAAAGGGTAATAGCATAGCTGGATTAAAACTAATAAAAGACTTATCTGATGAATTAGACTTAAGTATATTTTAAGTAAAAAGTAATGATTTATTATGCTTTTAATAGTATAATTTATAGTAAAAATAGATTTAAGGAACTAACACCTTAATTTGGAGGATAAAGATGGAAAGATTATTAATATTAGATTCAAATTCTCTTTTAAATAGAGCCTTTTATGCAATTCCAGAATTAACAACTACAGATGGAATTCATACAAATGCAGTATATGGATTTGCTAATATGCTATTTAAAATGAAAGAAGAATTAAAACCGGATTATGTAGTTGCAGCTTTTGATAGAAAAGGTCCAACTTTTAGACATAAAGAATACAAAGATTATAAAGCTGGAAGAAAAAAGATGCCAGAAGAACTTGCAGAACAATTTCCACTAACAAAGGATCTTTTAAATCTATTATCTATTACAATATATGAAATGGATGGCTATGAAGCAGATGATATTATAGGATCATTAGCTAAGTATGCTGAAAAGAATGGTATTGAAGTATATATAGTAACTGGAGATAGGGATGCCCTGCAGTTAGCATCAGATAATATAAATGTCGTTATAACTAAAAAGGGCGTTACTGAAACAGCAGTATATAATTATAAAACCTTTATGGATGAGTTTGGAGTTACTCCAACTCAATTTATAGATGTAAAAGGGCTAATGGGTGATAAGTCTGATAATATTCCAGGAGTTCCAGGGGTTGGAGAAAAAACGGCCTATAAATTAATTCAAACTTATGGTTCTATTGAGGAAGTACTTAATAATATAGATAATATTAGTGGTAAGAAGTTAAAAGAAAATTTAGAGAATAATAGAGAGCTAGCTATATTTAGTAAAAAGTTAGCTACTATAATTACAGAAGCTCCAATGGAGTTTGATTTAGATGAAATTAAGAATCAAGATAATTATAATTATGATGAATTAAAGAAATTCTTCTTTAAACTTCAAATGAAATCTATGATAGATAAACTTCCAAATAGCGAAGAAAATGAAAAAATCAAAGAAAAAGAAGAGAATTTTGAACTTGAAAGTATTACTGAAATAAAGGAGTTTTCAGAGCTACACTTAAATTTAGAAGAAATATGCTATATTACATATGAAGTTTCAAATAGTGAGAAGTATTCAGAAATATCACTAGATAAACTTTATATTTCATCAAAGGACAGAACATATTATATTGATTTTAAAGAAATTTCTTTATCTAATAATGAAGAAGCTATTAATGGATTGAAAAAAATTATGGAAAAGGAAAACTTAAAAAAGGTTATCCATAATGGAAAGTCATTAATTACTATTTTAAATAAGTTAAATATTGAGATGAAAAATTTTATATTTGATACTGCAATAGCAGCTTATTTAGTTAATTCTGCTAGAAGTTCTTATGACTTATTAACATTAATAAATGAATATTTATGTGAAGATGTAAAAGGTGAAGATATAATATTACAAGGAAAGCTTAATTGTAAGCTTGAAGATATTTACCACTATTTTAAGAAAAAAATTGAAGAAGAAGATATGGAAGAATTATATTATAAGGTAGAACATCCATTAATATATGTATTATCTTCTATGGAATCTATAGGATTTAAAATTAATGAAGAAATGCTGGATGAATTAGCAGCTAAGTTTAAGGAAGAAATTATTACTACTGAAAAAGAAATATTTGATTTAGCAGAAGAAGAATTTAATATTAATTCTCCTAAGCAGTTAGGTAAGATACTTTTTGAAAAATTAGACCTACCAGTAATTAAAAAGACAAAAACAGGTTATTCAACTAATGCAGAAGTTTTAGAAAAACTTCAAGATAAGCATGACATAATACCTAAAATTACTTATTATAGACAAATTACAAAGCTTAACTCTACTTATGTAGAAGGATTAAAAAATGTAATAGATGTTGATGGTAAGATTCATTCAACATTTAATCAAACTGTAACTACTACAGGAAGATTATCTAGTACAGAACCAAACCTTCAAAATATACCTATTAAGTATGAAATGGGAAGAGAAATAAGAAAGGTATTTATACCTAATAATGAAGAGGATATATTATTATCTTGTGACTATTCTCAAATAGAACTAAGAGTTCTAGCTGAAATGTCAAAGGACGAAAATATGATAAGTGCTTTTACGGAGCATAGTGATATTCATAGAAAAACAGCTTCAGAAGTATTTAAGGTTCCAGTTGATGAAGTTACATCATTAATGAGAAGTAGAGCAAAGGCTGTTAACTTTGGTATAGTATATGGAATAAGTGACTTTAGCTTATCACAAGATTTACACATTACTAAAAAAGAAGCATCAGAATATATGGAAATATACTTTGATAGATATCCTAATATTAAAGGATATTTAGATAGTTTAACTGAAGAAGCTAAGGAAAAAGGATATGTTTTAACTATATTAAATAGAAGAAGATTTATACCTGAAATTAAATCTTCTAATAAGATAGTAAAGTCCCTTGGGGAAAGACTTGCTATGAATGCACCTATTCAAGGAAGTGCAGCAGATATAATTAAGCTAGCTATGGTAAATGTGTTTAATAAATTAAAGGAAAAATCATTAAAGAGTGAGATTATTCTACAAGTACACGATGAATTGATATTAAATGTTAAAAAGGATGAATTAGAAGAGGTAAAAGCTTTAGTAAAAGAAGAAATGGAAAATGTATTAAAACTAACAGTGCCTCTAGAAGTTGATATTAATCTAGGAAAAACTTGGTATGAGGCTAAGTAAGGGGGCTTAACTTAATGATTAAAATAGGGTTAACAGGAGGAATTGGGTCAGGAAAAAGTACAGTAACTAAAATGCTATGTGATAAGGGGTTTATTGTCATTGATGCAGATACTATATCAAAAGATGTACTTAAAAAATATCCGGAAATATTAGAGAAAATAAAAACAGAATTTGGTTCTGGATTTTTTGACTGGAGAGGTGAATTTAGAAGAAGAGAGTTTGGGAATCATATTTTTAGGTTTCCTAAGCAAAGAAAAAAGTATGAGGATATAATTATACCTTATATAAAAGATGAGATATTTAAAGAAATAGAAAAGTATGAAAAAGCAGGAGAAAAATTAATTGTTCTTGATGCGCCAACCTTAATAGAAAATGATCTTCATCTAAATATGGACTATATAATAGTTGTTTGGGTAGATAATAACACTCAAATAATTAGAATAAGAAATAGAGATAGATTAACTAGAGACGAAGCAATTAATAGATTAAACGCACAAATTTCTTTAGATAAAAAGAAAGATTATGCCCATATTATTATAGATAATAATGGAGATCTATTAAAAACTAAAGGTCAGGTAGATAAGGTTATGGATTTTTTAAATGTTATAAGGAAGTAAGGAGAAGGTAATGAAATTTAAGCGTATATTAACTGTTTTAATTGTACTACTTGTAGCTTATTTTGCATTTATGTTTGGAATGAAAAAGTACGTATATCCTTACCAATATGAGGAATATATTAATAAGTATAGTGAGGAATATGGTTTAGATCCTTATCTTGTTTTAGCAGTAATAAAAACTGAAAGTAATTTTAATAAAGAAGCAGTATCTAAAAAGGATGCTAAAGGCTTAATGCAAATTATGGATAGCACAGGGGAATGGATAGCTAAAGAGCTAGGTGTTAATTATTTTATGTCATCTATGCTATTTGACCCTGAGTTAAATATAAAAATGGGATGTTGGTACTTAAATAATTTAGAAAAAGAATTTGATGAAGACTTAGATTTAGTTCTTGCTGCCTATAATGGGGGGAGTGGAAATGTTAATAAGTGGTTGAATCATGAGGAATACTCCGAGGATGGAGAAACATTAAGTTACATACCATTTCCTGAGACTAAAAAATATGTAGATAAGGTAAAAGCAAACTATAATATTTACAAGTACTTATATAACAAATAGAGGATGCTGTAGCAGAATGAAAAATT
>JAHAIU010000054.1 GCA_018372555.1 Clostridium sp. | reverse complement strand
TAAGAATGGAAATTATTCTGAATTACTAAAATAGATTTAAATTGAAGGCGCCTAGAAGGGCGCCTTTTTGTTGTGTAAGTTATATTTTTAATTAAGGTATTTATTATTTTGGTGCCTTTTGTTTTGTAACTTTAATTATCATTATTCAATTGATACGAAATAAAATTCAGAAATTTTTAAAAATTAATTTGAAAACAGTTACTAGACATATTGACTTTATAAAAGTCAGATGTTAAATTTAATATATAACCGGTTACATATTAGATTAAAATATATGAGAAATATAGTAGATAATGTAGAGAATGCATATTGCTTTTACTTATGAAAACGGTTTTGGTGGAGGTAGTTATGAAAAAGATTGTAGTTGTTGGAAGTTTAAATATGGATTTAGTTATGGAAGTTAATAGGATACCCAAGATAGGTGAAACCTTAAAGGGGGAGAGGATGAATTATCTTATAGGTGGTAAGGGCGCAAACCAAGCAGTAGCTGCTAGTAGATTAGGTAATGATGTAGCTATGATAGGGTGCGTAGGAAAGGATACCTTTGGAGGTAAAATTCTTAAGCACCTAAAGGAAGAAGGAATAGATGTTAGTTCGGTAAAAAGCGATGATTCTACGTTTACGGGAATAGCTACTATATTTAAAACTGAAGTAGATAATTCAATAGTTGTAATTCCTGGAGCTAATGATTTCTGTAGTAGGGAACTAATTGATGAAAATATAGAATTAATAAAATCAGCAGATATATTAATAACTCAATTAGAAATTCCTATAGAAACTGTAGAATATGCACTTAAGGTTGCTAAAGAAAATGGTGTTAAGACCATTTTAAATCCAGCACCAGCTAGGGAGATAAGTGATGAAATGCTAAAAAATGTCGATTTTATTACACCTAACGAGACTGAGTTTGAATTAATATGTAGAAATAATATAGAAGATGGTGAAACACTAGAAAAAGAAATGATAAATTGGCAAAATAAGCATATAAGTACAAGACTTATAGTTACTAGAGGAAAAGAAGGTTCTTCATATATAGAAGATAATTTAGTGAAAACTGTTAAAGCTATGAGTGTAAAAGTTACAGATACAACAGGAGCAGGAGATACTTTTAATGGATCATTGGCGCATGGAATAATTAATAATTATTCCATGGAAAATATAGTAGGGTTTGCAGGTACTGCAGCTTCTTTATCAGTAACTAAGCTTGGAGCTCAAACAGGAATGCCAACTTTAGATGAAGTTAATAAATACTTATAAATTAAGAGCTAAGAAGAAAGTAAATAAGATTTAAAGCATTTAATTTATGGAGGAGTAAAATGAAAGTAGCTAAAGTGATATGGGAAGAAAATCCTGAAACTCAAGCTATACGAGAGCTTAGAAAAAAAGTATTCGTACAAGAGCAAGGGATGAATACAGAAATTATTGAGGATAAATATGAAAAAAGATGTATTCAATTAATAGGAATACATCAAGGAAATATAGTAGGTCATTTAAGGATATGTAAAATATCCAATGATAAATATAAAATTCAAAGATTATGCATTGACAGCGATTATAGAAAACATGGTTTTGGACAGAGATTAATAAGTTATGCAGAGGAAGAGATAAAAAAGAATGGAGGGGATACCGTTATATTATGGGCTCAGCAAAGGGCTGAAGCTTATTATAAAAAGTTAGGTTATAGTTGCTGTGATGGCAATGAAATTATTAATTATTTTGAAAACCCACATATAGAAATGTGGAAAAAACTTTAGTATATTAACAAAATAAAAAATTATGATAAAAAATAGGGGGAACAAGTTATGAAAAAAGATAGAATTCTTTTCATTGGATTTATTTTACTAATAATTTTTATTTCTGAAATGATAGGAGTACAAGGAATTTCTATTGGAAGTATTAGAATTAATGTATTACCATTAGTATTTGCTGTAATAATTGCAATGATTATAGGAATGTCTGTTTTCAGAAAAGGAATAATAAAGAATATCTATTCTAAAGAGAATGTTAATTTTGCGGGGAAATATTTAATTTTTATAATGCTACCTTTAATGGCTAGATATGGTGCTGATGTAGCTCCAAAAATAAATGAAATTTTAGAAGTAGGTTGGGTTTTCCTTTTACAATCAGTAGGAAACGTTGGAACTGTATTATTAGGATTACCAGTAGCGTTATTGCTAGGATTAAAAAGAGAATCTATTGGTGCAACATTAGGAATTGGTCGTGAAGGAGAATTAGCTTACATATCAGAAAAATTTACAGTTAATTCAGATGAAGGTCGTGGAGTATTATCTATATATCTAGTTGGAACATTATTTGGTGCTGTAATTTTTAGTATAATACCACCTATTTTAAGTGGATTAGGATTTGACTATAGAGCTTTAGCTATTGGTACTGGATTAGGATCAGCTAGTATGATGACAGCTGCATCTACATCACTTATTCCATTATATCCAGGTGCTGAATCAACAATTACGTCTTATGCTGCTGCTAGCCAATTAGTAACTAGTTTTATGGGAACATACATAATGGTATTCTTATCTATTCCATTAATGAACTTTATGTATAAAATTTTCAAGAAAGAAAAAGCTATTTAAGTTTTTACAAAGAAAAGGGGGATACAAAGATGAAAGATACTGTAAAAGAATTATTTAATAGTGTAAAGATATTATTTTTAGGTGCAGGTTTGATTTTATTTACTCAAGCTGTAAAATTAATAAAAAATCCAGAGTCTACTCCAATTACTGGACAAACATTCGTAGGATTGATTGTATTAGTATTTTTTGCAACTGTAGGTTTATTTATAACTGATTTAGCAAAGAAGTCAAAGATTAATATTTTAAAAAGTTTTCCAGCTTTAGGATGGGTTTCCATAGTATCATTGGTATTTTGTTTAATGTCTAATTTCTTTGTAAAAGCAATTGGTGCAGTAGATTTTCTATCTATAACTACACCAGTATTAGCATTTGCAGGGGTATCTGTAGCAGATAGCTTAGGTGATTTAACAAAATCTTCATGGAAAATGTTAATTGTAGCAATATTTGTATTTTTAGGAAGTTATTTAGGACGTGTAATACTTGCTCAACTTGGAATTATGATTACTGGATAAGGAGGAAATTATAAATGAAGATGATTTTAGATTTAGATACAGGAATAGATGATGCTTTAGCCATTGCATATACAATAGGTAAAAAAGAGGTTGATTTAATAGGTATAACTACTGTTTTTGGAAATATAAATGTTCATGATGCTTCAAGAAATAGTTTAAACATATTAAAATTATTAGATTCAGAAAATATTCCAGTGTATAAAGGAGCAGAACATTCAGTTACATCTTCAGGATATGAGCAAAAAAGAGGTGGAAGGATTTTTCATGGAGGGAATGGAATAGCTGATATTAGTTTAGAGAGTAGTATTCACGAATATAAAGAAGGAGCAGTTGATTTTATTTTAGATTCTGTTGAAAAATACGGAAAAGATTTAACAATAGTAGCAACAGGACCTTTAACTAATATAGCTGAGGCTATAAAAAAATCTCCAGAAACTATGAGAAAGGTTAATAAAATAGTGATAATGGGAGGAGCGCTAACTGTGCCAGGAAACGTTAGTCCATTTGCAGAAGCTAACTTTTCCCAAGATGCTAAGTCGGTAGGTGTAGTTTTAAGTAGTGAAATTCCAATTACTTTAATTGGATTAGATGTAACTTTAAAGACATTACTAACTAGAGATGATGTAAAGTCATGGGAAAGTATAAGTGATAAGTCAAAATGCTATCATAAAATAATAGACTATTACTTTAAGGCTCATGAAATGATATCACCTGATATGGGAGGATGTGCTTTACATGATCCACTTGCAGTAGGGGTTGCACTTAATCCTGATATTGTTAGTACAACTCCATTTTCCTTAAGTGTAATAGTGGATGGAGATCAAAATGGAAGAGTGATATCAAATAATAAAAATATAAAATATAACTCTGATAAGAATGTTGAAGTTGCTTTAGATGTAAAAGCCAACGAGTTTAAAGAAGATTTTCTAAATACTTTATATAATGTTTTTAAATAATTAGACTATAAATTACATTTGTATTATTTCATTTCAATTAAGCTAATTACACTAATATTTACAAATAAGAATTTATATATTGTTACTATGGGCAAAGCATATAGAAAAAAATAATAAATAGATATAAGTGTGCATAAATGAGAGCTTATAGAATTATTATATAAATAAAGCTTACGTTTATGGAAGTAATGATATATCTTATTTGAAATATAAAAAATAGGAGGGTATATAATGAAATTTTTTCTTGATACAGCAAATATAAATGACATTAAAGAGATATACGACCTAGGAATAATAAGTGGGGTTACAACTAATCCATCCTTAATAGCTAAAGAAAAAAGAGATTTAAAGGAAACAATAAAAGAAATTTCAGATATTGTAGATGGACCAATAAGTGGAGAAGTAATTAGCTTAGATTATGAAGGAATGATAAAAGAAGGAAAGGAATTAGCTAGTATTCATAGTAATATTGTAGTTAAGATACCTATGACTAGAGACGGATTGAAAGCAGTATCATATCTTTCAAAAAATAATATCAGGACTAATGTGACACTAATATTTTCATCTACTCAAGCATTATTAGCTGCAAGAGCAGGAGCAACTTATGTTTCTCCTTTCTTAGGAAGATTAGATGATATTGGGTTTAATGGACTAAACCTTATAAAGGAAATAAAAGATATATTTAAAGCTCATGATATAAAGACAGAAATAATAGCTGCATCTATAAGAAATCCTATTCATATTATAGAATCGGCAAAATTAGGAGCAGATATAGCAACTATACCACCTACTGTAGTAGATAATCTTATTAAACACCCATTAACAGATATAGGAATAGAAAAATTCGTAAAAGATTGGGAAGCGGCAAATAAGCTTTAAAATGCGAAGCATTTTAAAATGAAAAAATTAAGAAAATGAAGACATGAAGGAAGAGGTTTTGCAATGCAAAACCTCTTTTGTTTTAAAGATTTACTTATAAAAAATCTGTAAGAATTTTTTATAAACATTCTTTCATTAATTATATCTTTGCAGCCATTAATACGTTTGATTCTTCAACTCTAAATCCTTGACTTTCATAAAATTTTACACTTGGAAAGCCTTTTTCTGTATTTAATGCTAAATATGTGATTTTATCCTTTTCTTTTTTTAGTTCTGATCTTACAAAGTCAAACATTTTACTTCCAATTCCTTTTCTTTGGTATATAGGATTCACACTAAACTCATCTATCCAGAGTTCCTTAAAATCTAAATAAGTCATTATACGTCCACAAAGCATTGATACAACAACATCACCATCATAAATAACATATCCTCTTGAAACTTTAGCAGACATTATTTCATCAATTCTTGTATACGCTTGTTCAAAAGTCCAATTTTCATTCCAAGGAGCTTCTTTAAAAGCTTCTATTAACTCATAAGCACATCCCTTAAAGTCTGTTTGATCCATTATTTTATATTTTAAATTCATTTGGTTCCTATCTCTCCTTTTAGAAAATTTCCTTATATTTCAGTTAATTATACCATTTTTTTATGTAAATAGACGGTTCCATAAGGCAAATAGCTACAAAAGGAAGTTCTATATCTACTGATCTTTCATTTTCCATTATTTCATTCTTAAAATTGTGTTTATAATTTATATTTTTGTACTATAATGGTTAATATAAATAAAAAAGTTAAGTTTGGAGGTATAAAATTTGGAAAATAAGTATAGAATATTTGATACACATGCCCATTACGATGATGATGCATTTGATGAAGATAGAGAAGAAGTTTTAAAGGACCTTAAATTAAATGGTGTAGTTGGAATATTAAATTGTGCATCAAGTTATGAAAGCATAGAAAAAACATATAATTTAACTATAGAGAATGATTTTATCTATGGTGCATTAGGAATACATCCTGAAAATGCTGATGAGTTTAATGAAGATGTTGAGAGCGAAATAGTTGAATTAATCAGTAAGAATAACAAAATAATTGCAGTAGGAGAAATAGGGTTAGATTACTACTGGGAAGAGAATCCCCCTAAAGAAGTACAAAAAGAAGTATTTAGAAAACAAATGAAACTTGCAGAAAAACTAAAGCTTCCAGTTGTAATCCATGATAGAGATGCACATGCTGATACTTTAGACATAATTAAAGAGTTTCCTAAAGTTAAGGGGATAGTACACTGCTTCTCAGGAAGTTCTGAGTTTGCTAAGGAATGTATAAAACGTGGATATTATATAGGGATAGGTGGAGTAGTAACCTTTAAAAATGCTAAGAAGATAGTAGAAGTAGTTAAGGATATTTCTCTAGATAAGATTCTTGTCGAAACAGATGCACCTTATATGGCACCAACGCCAAATAGAGGAAAGAGGAATAAATCAGATTATATTCAATATATAATAGAACAAATTGCCATTATAAAAGAATTAGACCCAAAAGAAGTAAATATGGCAGTAAATGATAATTTTAAGAGGTTGATGGAAAAGCTTATATAAAGTAAAATTAAACAATGACACTAGAATATTTTTACAATATAGCCTTTGGTGAGGTTAAAACTTATGATACGAATCTACTTTTATAGAGAACTGTAAGATTAAGAAACTGTAATATCGCTATTATTTATATTTATATTTTGAGTATGCATATAATTGCATTTTATAAGAACAGTTTTAATGTTGCAGGAGGTCAAATTTGACAAAAGCGCCCGATTAAATTATAATGCAAAAGACGCTCTTGCCAAGGGAGGAAGTAGAAGATGGTAGGAAAATTAAAAGAATACCTGAAAAATAACTTTTCTAACAGTCCAAAGGCAAAAATACTGATGGTAGTAGTATTTGCTACTATTGTTTTATCAGTGACGTTCATAAATATGAAAAAGACAGTAACTATGAAGATAGACGGTAAGGAAGAGACATTTGTCACATATAAAAGGACTGTTAAAGATGTGTTGGATACCAAGGGGATTTCATTAAACCCTAAGGATAAGGTTCAACCAGCTTTAAATAGTAATGTATCTGAAGGTGATACAATTTCTATTAAAAGAGCTGTTTCAGTAGAATTAACTTTAGGAGATAAGAACACGAAAATTGATACTGCTGAAGAGACTATTGGAGACATGCTGAAAGTAGAGAAAGATGAACTAGAAGAACAAGGAATTGAATTTAATGAAGGAGTAGATGAAGTAACTCCAGCATTAGATACTGAAATTACTTCAGATTTACAAGTAACATTAGTAGATGTTGAAGTTAAAAATGAAGTAGCTAATGAAGCTATTGAGTTTGATGTAGTTTTAGAAGAAGATTCAGGTCTTGATCATGGACTTGAAGAAGTAAGGCAAGATGGAGCTGCAGGGGAAAAGGAAGTCGTTTATGAAGTGATTTATAAAAACGGTAAAGAATTTTCTAAAGCTGTGAAAAGCTCTAAAATATTAGCAGAACCAGTAAATAAAGTTGTTGTTCAAGGTACTAGAAGAGTTATTGCTAGTAGAAGTGGACAATTACTAAACTACAAGAGCGTATTATACTGTGAATCAACTGCTTATAGTGGTGGCGGGGTTACAGCAACAGGAACTGTACCTGTAAGAGATCCAAATGGTATAAGTACTGTAGCAGTTGATCCAAGAGTTATTCCATTAGGATCATTATTATATGTTGAAGGATATGGAAAAGCTGTAGCAGCAGATACTGGTGGTGCAATAAAAGGTAATATCATTGATGTATATGTTAATTCTCAAGAAGAAGCATATAGTAGCTGGGGAAGAAAATATAACGTTCCTGTATATATTTTAGCTTATCCAGGAGAATGGTAAAATAAGAGGATGCTGTTAAAGCATCCTTTTATTTTTTGAATTAACATTATGTTTTTGGAGTAACTTAATAGGTATCTGAATTAATTTAATTTATTGGAGCCAATTATATGGCGTTTTTGAAATATTAATTTCCTGAGATTATTGATATTTTAACTATATATATTTTGATAAATAATGTATATTCATAGAACTCATCCTATTTATAGTGAAAAGTGGTTTTGAAATTAAATTACGTAATTAAATTATATTTTGAGTAATTATTACAACAGATATAATTTGACATAATAACTATATAGGGATAAATTAATACTAGAAATATTTCAGAAAGGAAGTTATATTTTGATAAAGGAAGTTATTGTAGTTGAAGGTAGAGATGATATAACTGCTGTAAAGCAAGCTGTAGACGCAGAGGTAATTGCAGTAGGTGGATTTGGAATAAATGCAAAAGTAATAGATAGAATAAGGGATGCTCAAAGGAGAAAAGGAGTAATAGTATTAACTGATCCTGATTTTGCAGGTGAAAAAATTAGAAGTATAATTTCTAAAAGAGTTAAAGGAATAAAGCATGCATATATAGCTCAAGAAGATGGAATTAAAGGTGACGATATAGGTGTGGAAAATGCTACTCCAGAAGTTATTATAGAAGCCTTAAATAGAGCGAAGGTTTCTGAAGAGGTTATAGAAGAAATCTATAAATCAGAAGATATGTTTTATTTTAAGTTAACAGGTGATATTAATTCTAAGAGCAGAAGGTTAATGTTAGGAAAAGAGTTGGGTATAGGATATGGAAATGCCAATCAGATGCTTACAAGATTAAATAAGTATTCAATTAGTAAAGAAGAATTTATAACAGCTATAGAAAAAATAGAAAGAAAACTAGGAGTTGAGAAATAGTGGAGATTAAAACAGCCGAATTAGTAAAAAAATATAATTTTAAATTTTCTAAGGGACTTGGACAAAATTTCTTAGTAGATGACTCTGTACCAAGAGATATAGTTGCTGGAGCAGAAGTAGATGAAAATGATTTAGTAATAGAAATTGGACCAGGAGTAGGAACGCTTACTGCTCAATTATTAAATAAGGCAAAAAGAGTTGTTGCAATAGAATTAGATAGTGACTTAATACCTATACTACAAGGGGAAATAGGGGATAATCCTAAGTTTTCTTTAATACATAATGATGCTTTAAAAGTTAATTTTAATGAAATAATAGGGGATGAGAAAAGTGTAAAGCTAGTAGCAAACTTACCTTATTATGTTACAACTCCAATTATAGTTAAGCTTTTAAAGGAAAAATATAATTTCAAATCTTTAACTATAATGATACAAAAAGAAGTAGCAGAAAGAATAGATGCAGAACCTTCTAGTAAAGAGTATAGTGCTCTATCTTTACTAGTTCAATATTACTGTGATACAAAGATAATAAGAAAGGCACCACCTCAATGTTTTATGCCAAGACCTAAGGTGGATTCAATAGTTATTAAGCTAGATAAGCTTGATAAACCAAGGGTATCAGTAGATAATGAGAAGCTGTTTTTTGATATAATAAGAAGTTCTTTTAATATGAGAAGAAAAACTTTATGGAATGGAGTAAAGAGTGTGGGTCTTCCAAAGGAGAAGTTAGAGTTAGCCTTTGAAGAAGCAAATATAGATCCGAAAAGAAGAGGCGAGACCTTAACTATAGAGGAATTTGCTTTACTTTCAGATAAGATAAATAAATATTTATAATATATAAGCTCGTGAGAAATATGGTGTAATATACAATAATCTCACGAGCTTAATTTTTAACATATTTGCACATGGGTAGCATATAATGTAATGAATTAATGTAAGATGGAGGATCTATAGGTTTGTCACAGTTAAATAAGCTTTATAGAAATTTTATTATTTTACAAGAAGATGAAAGAGGATATTCTAGCTCCAATAATAAAACATTATCTGGATATTCTAAAATAGAGGCTAAGGGTGAAACTTGTAAGATTTCCTTTTATGCTCAAAATTTAAGACATGATGAGGATGAGGATTATTACATTTTAGCTATTTGCAATAAAAAAGATGCTAAAAAGATAGTTAATTTAGGAAAACTTTCAGTGTCAGAGGGCGGAAAGGCAGAAGTAACAAAGGAATATTCCATTGATAATATTGGAGGTCTTGGTATTGGCTACGATAAGATAAGTGGAGCAGCTATTGCTAAGATGAAAAATGAAATTCCAATAGTTATTATGTGTGGCTTTATTAATGGGGAACAGCCAAGTGATAGTTGGAAGAATTACAAGGTTGTAAAAGCAGCCCATGATAAAGGAAAGCACAAACATGATGATAAGAAAAAGGATGATAAGAAGAAAGATGACAAAAAGAAATGTGATAAACATAGAGAAGATGAAGATAGGGATATAATAATTCAAGAGGTTAATGAAATATTTAAAGAAGAGAATTTAGAACCTATTGAAAATTATGATGAAGAAATAAGGGAAGAAATTGAATTAGTTCAAGAAGAGGATGAAAATAGAAGTGATTCAGATTATGAGGAGGTAATAGAAGAAAGATTAACTGGGGAAAAGGTTATAAAAGAGGATATCATAAGGGAAGAAGTTATACAAGAAGAGATTAGTCAAAATGAAGTAATTCAAGAGGATGAAATAAGAAGAAATCCATTTGAAAATAATAATGGTGATGAAAATCCATTTTATAAGAATGATTTAAATATTGATGAAAACTTAAGCAGAGGATATATAAAAAATAAATTTGATGAATATGAAGAAACTATTGAAGATAAAGAAGAATTTAAAGTTAGAGGTAGTGTAGGAGAGTACTTTGAAGGATTAGCTAATGGGTTTGAATGTTGCAGAGGCAAATATGATGAAATTAAGTATTGTAAGTGGTATAAGGTTCCTGTAAGTGATTTGCATGAAATGTGCAATATGTCAAATTACAACAGATATGCAGTAGCGTACTATCCAATGCTAAATTATTATCCATATATAAGGCAACACAGATATTTCATGTTAGGATATAAATGTGATAAAGAAGGAAATCTTAGATATATTGTTTATGGTATTCCAGGTAAGAGGAATATAGATGATCAACCTTATGAAGGAAAGACAGGATTTGTAACTTGGGTTAGTGATGAGTCAAGGGATGGTAGTGGATGTTGGTTAATGTTCTATGACTTTAAAAATTCAACTGTTGTTGTACCTATGGAATAGGTAGATAATAGGATGTACTTATAAATCCTGATGAGTATATTAAAAAGTAAAAAATTATACACCATCATCCTACTTCTAACCCTTATGTTGATTATAACATTTATGGGGGGATTCTTTATAAACAATATTAAAGAGGTTGCAATTTCAAATAATAATATTGAAGGCTTTACTAAGTATAGTCTAAGAGATGGGAGATATTCTATTTCTTTACCTAAAGGATGGGAGGTAAGGGAAGATTCTAAGGATGAGGATTTAATTATTAATTTTAATAATGAATCTGTCATTTATGGAGATATATCTATTGTAGATGGAGAATTAGAGAAGTTTGCTGAAAGTATAGACCAAAATAAAAAGAGTACTAAAACTGAAAATAATATTTATATCTGGAAAGTAATAACCTTAGAGGAAGATGGGAATATAGATAAGTATTATCTTAGGAATTACTCAGAGGGAAGGGTTCTTATAATAAAATACTCTTATAAAAAGAACAAAGTAAAAAATAGCATAAAAGTTGTTTTCGATATGATTTCAGTTAGTTTTAAATGATAGACTAATATGATTTGCTATTATAGCTTTAAAGTATTATAATTTATTTAATTAGGAGAAGTAATTACTTCTCCTAATTAGTTTAAATTGTAGGGATAACCTTTTTAAGAGGGGAAGGATGTTATTGAAAAAGACTGCCAAAGGATTAATATTAACATTATTAATTACATTGTCACTTAGCTTAACTTCTTGTGGTGTAGTTGACAGTATAAAAGCAAAATTTAACAATGATAATTCATATTTTGATTATTTAGAGAGTGATAAAATAGATCAAATAAGTATTCAAAGTATGAGGGATAAATCCTTTAAGTTTCTAGTAACTGATGATAAATCAATAACTAATATGTATGATTTATTATCAAAGGCTAAGACTAGTGAGAAGAAGTCAGAGTTACAGCCAGATTATATATTTGAGATAAAAATGGGGGAAGAGGTAAAGACTTTTTATTATGTTGTAGGAGCTTATGAAGGAAACTTTTATGATGATACTCAAAGCTTCACTGTTTCAAAAAGACTTGATGAGGGAATTTTACAAAACTTATCTATAATAAGAAAACCTAGAGATTTTGAATACATATATTACAATCCAATTTTAGATGTTATAAAAAAGTTGGATAGAACTTTAGATTATTCAAATGTTAAAGTTGGAGTAGATATTAACAGTGATATTGAATGTCTGAAATATGTTTTTTCAACAGATATAGAGTCGTTCCTAACAAAGGCTAGAAAGATAGCACCTAATATAGAATTAGTAAATAACAATGAAGAAAATTTTGATGTTATATTAAGGATTAAAAATAGAGGGCATAGTTCAACTGTATATAAGAGTAATATTACTGTTGAAGATAAGATAAATAACAAAGAATATTATTATTATATAGTCGGAGAAAATGAATACAAAGAATGGAACATTAATGTTTATTATTCAAAGGATGTTCCTAAAGATGTAGAAAAGAATTGGTAGGGGGTGTTATTATGTCAGGTTTTTCAACTAACAATAATGAAGAAAAGACAAAAAAAATTTTAAATTTTGAACAAAAGCCAGCTAAATTAAGGCCGAAATATGGAACAATTAAAAATGTTATCGGAGTAATAAGTGGTAAAGGTGGAGTAGGAAAGTCTACAGTTACTGGAATACTAGCAAGTACTTTAAGAAAAAAAGGATATAAAGTTGGAGTTTTGGATGCAGATATAACAGGTCCATCTATGCCGAGATTTTTTGGTATAAATAATAAGAGAGCTAGGATAGAACCAATTGATGAAAACAACTTTAAATATAGTCCAGTTGAATCAAAGGCTGGAGTTAAGGTTTTATCAATGAATCTTTTAATACCTAAGGAAGATGATCCAGTAGTTTGGAGAGGACCTATTGTAAGTAGTGTTTTAACTCAATTATTTACGGATACTTTATGGGGGCAATTAGATTACTTATTAATTGATATGCCACCTGGAACTTCAGATATTACTTTAACAGTAATGCAAAGTTTCCCTATTACTGAGCTTATTATTGTATCAACACCACAAGATATGGTATCTATGATAGTTAAAAAGGTAATTTCTATGGCAAATAAGATGCCTTTACAAATTAGAGGTGTAATCGAAAATATGTCATATATTACTTGCCCAGGCTGTGATACAAAAATAAAAGTTTTCAGTAAAAAGTCAGCAGAAGAACATGCTGAATATTTAGGAGTGCCATTACTTGGTGAATTACCTATAAATGTTGATTTAACTGAAGCTTTAGAAGAAGGTAAAGCTGAAGAATATGTAATGGATAATGAATTATATTCATTAATATTTGAAGGATTATATTAAAATTACACATAATAGAATTGCATTAAGGGAATAGTATATTTGTAACTAATTAGAAGGGGAGGAAAGCCCATGGAAGCTCATGTAGATAAAGATACTTGCATTGGTTGTGGATTATGTCCATCAATATGTGATGCAGTATTTGAAATGGATGATGATGGAAAGGCTGTTGCTAAAAACCCTGAAGTTCCTAGCGAGCATGAAGATGAAGCTAAGGATGCAGAAGCAAGCTGTCCTGTAAGTGCAATTGTTGTAAAATAAAAAGATGCTGAAAAGCATCTTTTTATTTTACTTAAAAGTAGTCAATTAATTTATCTTGAAGTATTTTAGGGCTATTACTACTACAACTAATATTATTAGTATCAATATTAACTGTTGCTCCTAAATTTTGATAGTTTGGAATACTATTTATAGGTACTTTAACTATACTATCATCTTCTAAAACAATATAAGCTTCAAAGAAGTCATAATCTATTACTTTTCCTTTCATAATAACACCACCTAAATTAGTTGATATTATTATGCTCAAAATAAATGAATTTAATTCATATAGATTAGTTTTTATATAAATCAGTATAAATTATTTTGAAAACTCTTAGAGCTTCTTCTATTTTAGGACGCAAAAGATGTCTTCTAGCTTCATATTCAACTAAACCTTTATCAGTTAGAGAATAAATTTTTTGAAATTTTTTCTTTGGATTGTCCCATTCACCGATAATATATTCGTCTTTTTCTAATTTTTTTAATAATGGATAGATTCCACCAGTACTAGGAACCCAAAGTCCACTAGTTCTCTCTCCTATTTTGGTAGAGATATCATTTCCATTAGAAGGACTTATACTAAGTATATGAAGCACATAAATTGGTAATAAGCCTTTAGTAAAAACTTGACCTACTGACTCTTTTTCTTTTTGAATTTTTTTGAGTTCTGCAAGTTTTTGTTTATATTCTTCTTGTAGTCTTTTTTCTTCTTCTTTGATATCTTCTATACTACTTAAATGAAGATTGAAGTTATCCATATTAACAAACCTTTTGAATTGCTAAACCAAGTAAACCAGGACCGCCATGAACTCCAAGGGCTGGACTGATTTGTGATATATCAAGGCTAAGGATATTATTTAATCCTTTAAGAGACTCTAAAACGCTTTTTGCTTCCTCTAAGGCTCCACCATGAAGAACCCAAACATTACATTTATTTTCTTTAAGCTCATCCTTTAAAAAGCTAATTAATTTTGAAATTGACTGCTTTCTACCTCTAGCTTTGCATACTGTATAATAAATACCTTCTTCATCTACAGTTACAATAGGTTTTAAATTTAACATGTCACCTATAGTGCCAGCAACTCTTCCTATTCTTCCACCTTTTTTTAAGTATTCTAGAGTATTAACAGTGAAATATCCAATAATATTTTTTCTTATAGTTGGAAGCTCTGATACTATCTCTTCAAAACTTTTACCTTCTTTTATTAAATTAGCTACTTCTAACGCAACTATTCCTTCAGGCATAGCTAAAATTTTTGTATCAAATACGTGAGATGTTAAGTTGGGATGCTCTTCTAAAGCAAGTCTAATAGAATTAAATGTTCCAGAAAGACCACTAGAAATAGTAACGGCAATAACATGAGTATAGCCTTCATTTTCTAAATCTATTAATATTTTTTCTAAGTCCTCTGCACTTGGAAGAGATGTTTTTGGAACTTCTTTTTCTAAGTTACCATATATCTCATCAGCAGAAATATCTATTTTATCTTTATACTCTCCATGAGAATAAGAAATTCTCAAAGGAAGTAACCTAATATTTTTTTCTTTTATTACCTCTAAAGATAAATCACAAGCACTATCAACTATCAATGCGATTTTTTGCATACGAAACCTCCTACAATACTTAAAGTTTATAACTTAATTATATCATAACTGCAAACTATATCAATATTGATATAGTTTTAATCTTATCAATATTGATAAGA